>CAZJZF010000424.1:0-2804 GCA_964550385.1 uncultured Lentimicrobiaceae bacterium
ATTGAAAGAGGATTAAGAATGCATCGTAAAAGTGAAGGGTGAAGTCTGTATTCAATAGAACCCATTTCAGTTGTTTTTCAGTATCCACCCTACCAACCCCATATTGCAGTGATTTGGCAGCGGCTTTAGTTTTGCGGCCAAAAGCACATGAAAGAGACCAGAATTGAAAAGGCCACCTTGATGTTTGCAAAAATTGATGCCTGGAAGGAGAGTGGACTAACCAAACGTGAGTTTACCAGCAAGCATGGGATTTCGAAAAGCACATTCGAATACTGGATTCAAAAGAAACGGAAACAGTCCACCCTCACTCCCCGTTTCATCGAGTTGGTTCCGGGAGCAATTTCCGGTAGCGCCATTACCGGTGCAAGCGAAAACAGCAAGTTGAAAAATCGGGCATGTGTTGAATTTGCATTCCCGAATGGATTGTGCATAAAAGTATTCATGTAGGATGCTTGGCTTAAGTGCCAACCTGCGCTACTATTTGTGCTGCCAGCCCACAGATATGCGCAATGGATTCGACGGATTGGCCGGAATCGCACGCAGCTTTCTTGGGAAAGATCCGATTTCAGGTGATATTTTCATCTTTTTAAACAAGGCAGGCACCCATATTAAGCTTCTTTACTGGGATGGAGATGGGTTCGCTTTGTATTACAAGCGTTTGGAAAAGGGCAGATTTGACAGACGTACAACTGTTCATGGGGTATCCCGTGAGATGAGGCGCGAGGAGCTTTTGATGCTTCTTGAGGGTCTTTCATTCGACAAAATGAAGCAAAAGAAGCGCTTCAAAATAAAGTAAAAAAAGTTGCTAAAACCCTTGTCAATTCGATGTTTCTGTGTATCTTTAACTCATGGAAACGCAACAAAATTCATCCAATTTCACCCCTGAAACACTTCTGGAAAAGGTGGCTTTTCTGGAGGCTGTTGTGCGTGAAAAGGAAGTTGTGATTTCCAGCCAAAGCGAAAGCCTGTTAGAGAGGGAACGAGTGATCAAAGAGAATGAAGGGGTGATCTCCGAGAAACAGAAAAGCATTGACAAGCTTACCGCCGATCTTGCATACCAGCAATTTATGAATGAGCAGTTGCGCCGGATGATCTTCGGATCGAAAAGGGAGCGTTTTATTCCTGCAGAGGTTCCGGAACAACTGAAGCTTGAATTTGAACCGTCGATCGTTGAGATTGAAGAATCGGTATCAAAAGAACGGGAAGCAATCAGAATAGAATATGAGCGAAAAAAAGACAGGAAACCGCATCCCGGCCGTATTCCTTTGCCTGCCAATCTGCCAGTAATAGAGACCATTATTGAACCCGAAGAAGATACTGCCGGCATGACCTGTATTGGCAGGGAAGTAACGGATGAATTGGATTATACCCCGGCAAAGCTGCATATCAACCGCATCATCCGGCCAAAGTATATTACCGCAGAAGATGAGCTGGGCAACCAGAAACAGGTGATGGCCAGGCTGAACCAGCCGATTCCCAAATGCATTGCCAGTGCGGCACTTTTAGCGATGATTCTTACCGAAAAGTTCCTTTATCATCTGCCCTGGTATCGCATTCAGAAACGGATGAGCCATATGGGATACACGGTTCCTTCCAGTACTTTTGAGTCGTGGATAAAGCTCGTCTGCAGTCATATCAGGCCACTTTTTGTAGTACATCGGTTGCATGTTTTCAGGGAACAATATCAGCAAATCGATGAATCACCGATCAAAGTACAGGATGGAGACAAACATGGAGCCCTTCATCAGGGATATATGTGGGTAAGACATGCACCCTTGTCAAGCGCAGTACTTTTCGAGTACTACAAGGGGCGTTCATCCGAAAAACCATTGCATGATCTTAACGGGTTCAAAGGATTTGTCCAGACAGATGGATACGCAGGGTATACCCATCTGGCTGAACAAGCCGGAATCACACACCTTTCATGCTGGGCACATGCACGCCGTTACTTCGACCAGGCTTTAAGCAACGACAAGCAAAGGGCATCAAACGTCCTGAAATTGATCCAGCTGCTCTATGCCATCGAGGCAGTGGCCAGGGAAAAAGGGATGAGCTATGAGCAGCGCCATGCACTCAGATTGGACAAGTCGTTGCCCATTATCGATGAGATTGGCTCATACATCTACCATGAGCGCGATAAAGTGCTTCCTAAAAGCCCTATTGGCAAAGCATTCGAGTACTGTGCAAACCGATGGATCAGTCTGCAGAACTATCTCAACGATGGCATGCTGGAAATTGACAGTAATTTTATTGAGAACGCTATCAGACCCTTAGCTATTGGCAGAAAGAACTACCTCTTTGCCGGAAGCCATGAAGCAGCTCAGGACATTGCCATGATCTACAGCTTTACCGAAACTTGCAGAAAAAAAGAGATCGATCCGCAAAAATGGCTCACCTATGTGATCAACCATATCAACGACACACCAGCCACACAAATGAAAGATCTTCTGCCACAATATTTCGACAAATCCCTGCTCGGATAATAAACTGTCCACAACAGCCATTCCAACTTACAGCATCGTGTAATCACAACGCCACCTCAGCCCAGATGTATTTGGTAGGGTGGATACTGTTAACAGTTGAAATGCAGATAGCGGATAGAGCGAAGAAATTTCCGGATCAAGCCCTGATCAACCTGCATAAGTTTATCGACGAAGCCTTGTTATATGAATGCTTCAATAGCCTGAATAAGAAAGGTGCAAGTGGAGTAGATCGTGAAACATGGGCGATGTATGATATACAGAAAGGGGAACGAATCCCTGAACTATTAAACGGCTTCAAAAGTGGAAGATACCGTGCTCCGA
>CAZJZF010000425.1:0-2803 GCA_964550385.1 uncultured Lentimicrobiaceae bacterium
AAACTCATCCTCCGATATTTCCCCCACAGCAGGCCAGATGCCAAGGTTGCTGGGCCTGGCCTATGCATCAAAACTTTTCAGGGAAGAACCTGCATTTGCCGGCCTGAAAAACTTTTCCAAAAAAGGGAACGAAATCGCTTTCGGTACCATCGGGGATGCCAGCACCTCCGAAGGGCACTTTTTCGAATCGATGAACGCAGCAGCAGTGCTCCATGTGCCCATGGTGATGTCGGTTTGGGATGATGGGTATGGCATTTCTGTGCCGAAGAAGTTCCAGACAGCCAAGCAAAGCATCTCTCAAATTCTGAGTGGTTTTGAATATGATGATGAAACGGGAGGGATAAAAATTTTCAGGGTGAAGGGGTGGGACTACCCTGCCCTGCTGGAAACCTTCAGGGATGCTACCACAATTGCAAGGGAGAAACATATACCAGTTCTGATCCATGTTGTCGAACTTACTCAGCCTCAAGGTCATAGCACCTCAGGGTCGCATGAGCGGTACAAAGATTCCGAAAGGCTTCAGTGGGAAAAAGAGCATGATTGCATTGCCAGGATGAGAGAATGGATTCTGAAAGAAGACTTTGCAACAGAGGCTGAGCTTCAGCAAATGGAAAAAGCCGCCACTGACAGGGCGCGGGAGGCAAAGAAAAATGCCTGGGAGCATTTTTCGAAACCCATGAAGCAAAAGCGGGATGAATTCCTTAATGCAGTGGATATTGCTACCTGCAGATGTTCAAAAACATCAGCAATTCAATCGGTAAAAGAGGAACTCGGAAAACTCTCTGATCCGATCCGATCCGATATAACCTCAGCCGGAAAGAAAATCACCCGCCTGATCTGTGATTCCTGCACGCACCCCGAAAAGTCACTGAAGCAAAAGGTAACAGCATGGCTCGACAGCGACATGGAAGAAAACGAGGATCATTACAGCTCGCACCTGTACAGCCAGTCGGAAGCTTCTGCTTTGAAGGTAGAAGCCGTGCCTCCACGCTACAGTGCCGATCCTGATATGATACCCGGAAGGGAGATTCTGCGCGACAATTACGACTATATTTTCAAAAACGACCCACGGGTTTTGATTTTCGGAGAAGATGTAGGGAAAATTGGCGGGGTAAACCAGACATTGGAAGGGTTGCAGCAGAAATACGGTGCATTGCGCATTTCTGATACCGGCATCCGGGAGGCAACCATCATCGGGCAGGCCATTGGGCTGGCGATGCGCGGCCTTCGGCCGATAGCAGAAATCCAGTATTTCGACTACCTGTTGTACGGTCTTCAGACCCTCAGCGACGATCTGGCAACGTTGCGATACCGCTCCAAAGGGAGGCAAAAAGCACCGGTAATTGTATCCACCCGTGGACACCGACTGGAGGGAATCTGGCACTCAGGCTCACCTCTTAGCATGGTCATCAACTCTGTTCGGGGAATGTATGTGCTTACTCCCCGCAACATGACCCAGGCAGCAGGGTTTTACAACACCATGCTGGCCTCCGACGATCCTGCCATCATCATCGAACCTCTCAACGGGTATCGCCTGCGAGAAGCAAGACCGGAGAACATTGGCGAATACCGTATTCCATTGGGCAAACCCGAAATTCTGGAAGAAGGTACTGACATTACCATCGTCACTTATGGCTCATGTGTTTCTATTGCAAAACAAGCACTGATGCAACTTAAAGCGTTTGGTATCAGTGCCGAACTAATCGATGTGCAAACCCTGCTCCCCTTCGACCTGGATCATCTCATCGCACAATCCGTCAAAAAAACCAACAAGGTTCTGTTCTTCGACGAAGATGTGCCGGGAGGTGCTACAGCCTATATGATGCAAAAAGTGCTTGAGGGACAACGTGCCTGGAACTGGCTCGACGCTGAACCCCGTACCCTTTCCGCCAAGGATCACCGCGCAGCCTACAGTACCGATGGAGATTATTACTCCAATCCAAATGCTGAAGATGTATTTGATGTGGTGTACAATATGATGCACGAATACAATCCCGGCAGGTATCCCAAGATTTTTGGGTACAAACTTGGGAAGAAGGTTTAGGAAGTTGAGGAAGTTGAGGAAGTTGAGGAAGTTGAGATTCTTAACAGCGAAGCGCTCAACAACAAAAAAAGGCTGCCTTTTGGGCAGCCTTTTCTATTCCTGCAATGGAGATTATTTCAGCACCACCATTTTTTTGCTGGCTTTCTGGTTGCCGGCGGTAAGGGTGTAGAAATAGATACCATTCTGAAGATTTTTTGCATCCACTTCAAAGGTATGATTTCCCGGAACTTCCATTCCCAGGTTCTGGCTCAATACTTTTTTGCCGGTCTGGTCGAACAGGTCAAAAGAAACGTTTGCCATTTCGCTGAGGGTGTAACGGATGGTGGTTACATCGCTGAACGGGTTGGGCTGATTCTGGCTCAGGCCAAGAATGTTTCCGGTTGCTTTTTCGATTGCGGTTTCATCCGAAGTGAGTTTATAGGAAATCACGTGGTTTTCATACCCATAGGTGTTGCTTGTGTATGCCCACTCGGGAATTTGCATCTCATACCAGGAATCACCCACAGTACAAGCGTCAGTGGTTCCAAGATGTGAGGCATTCCAGTCGCCCTTGGTATAATTCGACCAGGTACCTGTTCCGTTTTCTTCATAAGATACAAACCTGACGGAGTTCATATTGGCAAGAGTATCAAGATTGACAGTCCATGTATAGCCGGGTTTGAACTTGAAGGTTGAAAGCACCATCTGGTTAGCGTTGACCGGAGGAAGATCGGAGGTTGCAATGGCTACTTCAACAGAACCATCATCCAGGGTATCAAG
>CAZJZF010000426.1:0-2801 GCA_964550385.1 uncultured Lentimicrobiaceae bacterium
GAGCATGAATTGTTTCCCCTCGTGATAGCCCGCCTTTTTTAAACCGTCGACCAGCCCTTCGTGGCACCGTTCCGCAAATTCCGTATCGCTGTAATGCACCAGTCTTAATTTCAACATCTTGCCGGAATTGCTGGCAGATCTGGCGTCCCCGGGGTATATGCGTATTTTGGTTTCGGTCTCACTGATCCGTAGGTGCTGCACCGGCATTCCAGCGATGATTTTTGCAGCCAGCTTTCCCGATTGTTTCCCCCAGTCGAAATAACTTTCTCCATACCCTCCGGTTGCCCCCTTCTCAACCAGCTGTGGTTCAGTAGTGAATATAGGAATATTGCTTGCTTTTGCGGCTCTGTGAATGGTCGGAAAACCAGTAACCGCAAGGTTGTCTGCTGAAATAATGATGGCCTTTGCGCCCCGTTGAATTACCGATTGCGTGGCCATGCCCAACTCTGTAATCGAGGTCGCCGTAGCTTCTAAAAGTTGTATGTTCCTGGTTTTGCAGACGCCTCGCAGTTTTTCTACAGAGAGCAGTGAATTCATCTGGGAGGCATCATAAACCACTCCCACACTTTTAAGTTTTGGATTGTGCTTCACAGCCATATCAAGCAATACATCCACGGCAGGGTTATCATGTACTCCGCACACATTTTCGGGACGCCCTTTGGGAAACAATTTTAGTTTGAAGGGATCACTGGCAACTGTAAAAACCACAGGGATATTGTTCACCCTTTTCACTACAGCAACCATTGCCGGAGTGGTTACGGTTACGATAAGGTCGGGTTTTTCACGTACGGCAGCTTCGATGATCTGAGGCAGTTGCCCGATTTCCCCCTGTGCACTGTACTTTCTGATGTGGTAATCGCGCCCTGCTTTCAGTCCGCATTGGTTTAGCCCCTCCTCAACGCCCAGTTGTGCCTCCTCCAGCAGAAGGTTTTCAACCAGGGTAATCATGGCGATTTTGGCAGGCCGACCCTTTTTGCGGGGCACATTGAGAAAGATATCCGCCTGTTGAATCATCCCGATGGTGATTTGTTTTCCTTGCTTCCGGAGCTCTTCAAAATCAAGAACTACTTGTTCTTTTTGCTGCGATGTTTCATTGTTATTGATTTTCTTTAGTACGTAGGGAGTCATTTTCCATTGCTGTCCCAACGCAGTCAATAGTTCCCGGTTTACTCTGAGAACTTCCGGAACTACATTCTCAATGCGGAAGGACTCCGGCTTTTTCCCGCGAAGAATGGATACAGCCACATCTGCAGTATACTGACCCACAGTGAAGTAATCTGCACCCAGACCAAACAGCGCACCGGTTTGCACATCGTTCGGATCGTTGGTAAACACTGGTCTTTTAGCCTTTTGCGCCATTGTGATGATCATTCCAAGGGCGGCATTTGCAACGGTGTCTCCACCCACATAAATGGCTTCGACACCTTTGGTCACCAGCGATTGTACGGCTTCTGCAACCTCGGAGGTGTTGGTTGCCACAGCTTCCATCAATTCAATGCCCAGCTTTTTACAAATGATTCTGGCTTCTTTCAGGCAGGCTTCTGAACATTGTTCCCCCGGATTCCAGACAACACCTACCCGTTTGATGGAAGGATTCAATGCCTTGAGTATCTTAAAAGATTCAGCCACAGGTTGAAATGTGCCGATACCTGCCATGTAGGGAAGGTGATCAGAAGGGTTGCTGCCTGTGATACCTACACCAGCTCCGTAGGGGTCTGTTACTGCACCGAACACGTGGGTTTTTCCAACCTTTTGGTTCGCCCGGGCTACCGTTTGCATCGCAGTTGTGCTCGATGTGATGATCACATCGAAGGGGCCGTTTACCATCTCCTTTGCGATAGCATTGCCGGTAGTCAGATCCCCCTGAGGATTGAACATTCTGATGTTGCCCTGTTCCGGTGCAACCATCCCTTCGGTTTGCAGCCTGTCAAGAATTCCAGCCACATGCTGGTCAAGCAGTCCCGTTGAAGAAATCTGCATGATTGCAATCAAAGGGTACTCGTGGTTGTCGGTCTCATGAAGGCTTTCACGTTGCTCCAAATCAGAAAGCAATAATAGCAGAGAGGCTGCCATGATTAACACCACGACCAACCAGAGATCTTTTACAAAGTGTTTCATTTTCATTTATTTGCAGCGGTAAGAAATAAGAAGCGTTCAGTTTCCCAATAATTTAAGCGAGAACATCCATTGATCATCAGGAGGGAATGAATGCTCCAGTTTTCTTGCATAACCTATAGACCAGGTGGTCTTCAGGTATGAAAACAGGACTAATTCCAGATCGGCCTGTATACCGAGATTAAACAGGTTTTTCAGAGAAGAATGACCATCGGTTATGGTGGCCATATGAGTGCCAAAGAGGGTTGGGCGGATGAAGGTAGGATAGAGCCAGGTGGTTCCAATATTGCGCATTCTGAGAGGTTTAAGGCAAAGCTCTCCCATGGTTTTTACAAAGTTTCGTGAAGAGATCTCGTCAATTTCGGCTCCGGGGAATGCCAGAATTTTGCGATACTGGCTTACTGGTTGCCAATCCACATAGTTATTTCTAAAGCCACCGAAGTAGAACAATGAAAGAGGAGATCCGGGCTTGCCAAAAGAGAATCCTACAGCATTCCGAATCCAGAAACTGGTATTTCGGATTCCGGGTATGAGAACTCCGGCTTGTTGCTCGGAAATCAAGGAAGTGTATAGTTGGTGATTGGCATAATAGCCGCTGGCACTTATATTCAACCGATACCCCTTTTCATCGTCCACACCTCCAAGGGTTCTCCGAAGTTTTGAAGTTTCGGCCTCTGCAGAAAAGC
>CAZJZF010000427.1:0-2783 GCA_964550385.1 uncultured Lentimicrobiaceae bacterium
AATCCGGGCAACAAGGTGCTGCCGGGAGCCTTTGCCGATATGAGTCTCTCACCTAAGGGAAGCCGCAACACCTTTCTCATTCCCTCTCAGGCATTGGTTCCCGATGCACAGGGAGCCTTTGTCTTTATTCTGAAAAACGGGAAAGTTGACATCAGACGTGTTGAAACAGCTTTCCGGACAAGAGCTTTTGTTGAGCTTACCTCAGGTCTGCAGGCAGGTGATACCATTCTTACGAGCGCATTGTTGCAGCTTCGCAAAGGCATGGAAGTGGAAGCCATTCCGGATGAGTCAGGTATTAGCAGTCTAAAAGAACAGTAATGAACCTTTCAACTATAAGCATTCAAAGGCCTGTCTTATCGAGTGTGTTCTCCATACTGATTATCCTTTTTGGTATCATTGGATTTCAGTTTCTCGGCGTACGTGATTATCCGAGCGTTGACCCGCCGGTGATAACAGTCAGCACCTCATACCCGGGTGCCAGCAGCGATGTTATGCTATCGCAGATTACCGAGCCACTCGAGGAAAGCATCAATGGTATTGACGGTATCAAATCCATTACCTCAACCAGCAGCGATGGACGAAGCACCATTGTTGTTGAGTTTGATCTGGGTGTGAATCTTGAAGCTGCTGCCAATGATGTGCGCGACAGGGTATCGAGGGCACAGCGCAACATCCCCCCCGATGTTGACCCGCCGGTGGTTATTAAATCGGATGCAAATGCCAATCCGATAATCTCCCTTACTGTTCAGAGCAGCAGCCGTGACCTGCTGAGCCTGACCGAAATAGGAAATATAATGTTCAAAGAGCGTTTTCAAACCATACCCGGAGTCAGCGAAGTAAGGATATGGGGTGAAAAGAAATATGCCATGCGCTTGATGATGCATCCCGGGAAAATGGCTGCAATGAATGTCAGCCCCCGCGATATACGTAACGCTTTGCAGAATCAGAACGTTGAGTTGCCATCAGGAAGGATTGAAGGCTTGTCAACAGAATTTACCCTCCGTACTATGGGTCGCCTTGAATCAGAGGAGGAGTTCAACAATATTATTCTTCGTTATGAAAACGGACAGGCCGTGCGCCTACGTGATGTGGGTTATGCAAGGTTGTCACCTGAAAATGAACGCTCTATCCTTCGCGGAAACGCTGCAGTGCCCATGATAGGTATTGCCATAACTCCTTTGCCGGGAGCCAATTACATTGCCATTGCCGATGAGTTTTACAAGCGATTGGAAGAAATAAAAAAGGAAATGCCGGCCGACCTTAGACTCGGGATGGCACTCGATGCTACTATTGGTATAAAAAACGCCATTAAAGAGGTTGAAGAAACCATACTGATTGCATTTATTCTGGTAGTTCTTGTTATCTTTTTCTTCCTGCGAAGCTGGAGGTCAACGCTGATTCCCATTGTAGCAATACCGATTTCACTTCTCAGCACTTTCTTCATCATGTACATTGCAGGATTCTCTATCAATATTTTAACGCTGTTGGGAATAGTGCTTGCCACCGGTCTGGTGGTTGACGATGCCATAGTGGTACTGGAAAATATCTATCAGAAAATTGAACAGGGGATGAACCCTATAGATGCTGCATTTAAAGGCTCGCGCGAGATTGTGTTTGCCATAATTTCAACAACCATAACCCTTGCAGCAGTATTCATGCCGGTGATTTTCCTGCAAGGCTTAAGCGGTAGGCTCTTCCGTGAGTTTGGAGTTGTAGTAGCCGGTGCAGTGCTGGTTTCAGCTTTCGTTTCTCTCACCCTCACTCCCATGATGAGTTCCCGTTTGCTGAAGCATCAGTCGAACACCGGAAAACTTTACAGGCTTACAGAGGGATTTTTTGTCGGGCTGAACAATATTTATATGCGGTTTTTGAGGGCATTTATGAGGAGGCCATGGCTGGCACTACTGATAATGGGATTATCCGGTGCCATGATTTTCTTTATCGGAGGCCGGTTGAACTCAGAGCTTGCCCCCATGGAGGACAAAGGCCGATTATCCATTAGTGCCACAGCACCTGAAGGAACCTCCTTTACCTTTATGAGTAATTTCATCGAGAACCTGATTCTTGAGGTGGACACCTTGCCTGAAAAAGAACATATTCTCTCTGTCACAGCCCCCGGTTTTTCTTCTGCTCAGGCGGTCAATTCAGGTTTTGTGCGTATCAGTCTGGTCGAACATTCAAAACGTAAGAAAAGCCAGATGCAGATTGCGGATGAACTCACAAAACGCTACCGCTCAAACACTACCGCAAGGATTATTGTTACACAGGAGCAAACCATTGGCGACCGTCGTGGCGGACTGCCCGTGCAGTTTGTCATTCAGGCATCTGATTTTGAAAAACTCAAGAAAATATTACCGGTATTTATTGAAAAAGCCCGCAGCAACCCTCTGTTTCAGGTGGTGGATGTTAACCTTAAATTCAATAAGCCTGAGTTTCAGATTGAGATTGACCGCAACAGGGCACAGGCATTGGGCGTGAACGTGTTTGATATTGCACAGACACTACAGCTCTATTTCAGCGAACAACGCATGGGCTTTTTTATTAAAAATGGAAGACAGTATCAGGTTATAGGGCAGGCAGTGCCTGAGTTTCGCAGCACTCCCTCCGATCTGGCTTCTGTTTATGTGAAAAACAATACCGGTCAGCTTATTCAACTTGATAATCTGGTGAAGCTAAGTGAAAAGAGTAATCCTCCTCAGCTATTTCGCTATAACCGCTTGGTTTCTGCAACGATATCGGCAGGTATGGCCGAGGGAGCCACTCTGGGGCAGGGAATTGCTGAG
>CAZJZF010000428.1:0-2763 GCA_964550385.1 uncultured Lentimicrobiaceae bacterium
TCGACCGGTTTGAGATCGGAGAAACCATTCTGGAGGTGACCCAGATCGGGAAAAAATGCCATGGCGAAGGGTGTGCCATCTTTCAGGAAGTGGGCAACTGTGTGATGCCCAAAGAGGGAATCTTCTGCCGCGTGATCAGGGGTGGGGAAATACGGCCTGGCGATCGGTTCTTTTATCATCCCAAAGTGATGAAGGTATTGGTTATTACCCTGAGCGACAGAGCATATGAAGGAGTTTATGCCGATCGCAGCGGCCCGCGTATTGCCGAACGGACTGAAGCCTGTTTCGCGAAGATAGGCTGGCCTACCGACGTTACCATCCAGTGTATTCCGGACGATGCCGATCGCCTGGATGCCCTGCTTGGGGAAGCTGCCAACCGTTATGATTTGATTTTCACCACCGGTGGCACCGGCCTCGGACCCCGGGATATCACCATAGATACACTGAAAAAACACCTTCGGGTGGAAATTCCCGGTGTAATGGACTACATCCGCCTGACGGCAGGTGCCAGTAACCCCAATGCCCTCATCAGCCGAAGCGTGGCTGGTTTAACCGGAAATACTCCGCTGTTTGCACTCCCCGGAAGTGTAAAGGCGGTGAATGAGTATATGGACACCATCGAGAAAGTGCTGGAACACCTGATATTTACCATCCGGGGGATCGACAACCACTGACCTTTTTTATTTAGGTGTAAATGATGTAATTTAGCACCCTTAATCAAACTGCATCCGATGAGGAAATTTGTTAAGGGTTCGCCTGTTTGGCTGCTGCTGATGGCTGTGTTACTGCTGGGTTCCTGTGTGCCGCAAAAAAGGCTGAGGTACCTTCAGCATGGCTCAGGAAACATCTACAACGATTCGTTGCAGGCGAAGGTGCCTGTGCATACCATTGCCCCGCACGACCTGCTCCATATTCAGATCGTGAGTGTTGGGGTGGAGACTTCAAAAGTTCCGGGCTATGATGCCGGAACCAATGTAGGTACAGAGGCTTCTGTTTATCTTCAGGGGTATCCGGTAGCGGAGAACGGAAATCTCTCCCTCCCTGCACTGGGGGTTTTTCAGGTGAATGGTATGACCACCGAAGCATTGCAGAAAGAACTTACCAGGGTGGCACGGCAGAAGGTAAGCCTGGATGCCGAAGTGATTGTCAGATTGCTGAATTTCAGAATCACCATCTTAGGCGAGGTAAAAACGCCCGGAATGCTCGAGATATACGATCAGAAAATCTCCATCCTGGATGCTCTGGCTTTGGCTGGTGACCTTACCACCTATGGAAACAGAGAAAATGTGATGCTGGTCCGGAACTGTAACGGCGTTAAAGAGATACACTATATCGACCTTACGCAGAAAGATCTGCTCAGCTCCCCCTATTTCTATCTCAAAAGCCATGATCTGATTTACGTGGAACCGCTGGATGCCAAAAGCTATGGGTTTGGTCAGGTAAACTGGGGTATGATCTTCTCCGCTATGTCTACTCTCATTGCCATTCTGGCCATCGTAATCAAGTAATTGCTATCCCAATCTAAAACGGCAACAGTGGAACAGAAACAAAAGGTACAGGCAGCAAGAGACGAATTTATCGACTTCAGATCGTTCTTCTTCAAGATCATCCAGAACTGGTATTTCCTGGTTCTTTCGATTGTCGCCGCACTGGTGATTGCCCACTATTACATCCAGCTTAAGCAGCCCGTTTACAAAGTCACCTCCACCTTGCTGATCAAGGACGAAGGGAACAACCTGCTGATGGATCCCTCCTTCTACAAACCCCAGCTCAACCTGAAAAACGAAGTGGGAATCATCTCTTCCTATGCGCTAGCCGAAAAAACCGTACGTGAATTAAATTTCCATGTCTCCTACTTCCGGCAGGGACGATTCAGATCAACAGAATTGTATCGCAACCTCCCCTTTGTGGTTGAATTCGACACTTCGCATCTTCAGCTGGCCAATGTGCTCTTCTCTATCGAGTTTCAATCTCCTGCGAAGTACACTATCTCAATCCAGGGCACTGAAGATTGCTACCTGTACGACTACGCCACCGATAATGGCTATCCCATCAGCAACGCAGAATCGTTCACCTATAAAAAAGAGCATCAGGTGAATCAAAAAGTGAGTGAAAACTACTTCTCGTTCACCATCCGGAAAAATCCGGCGCTCCCCGATTTCAACCTTTCCGGACTCTCCTATCAGTTCCGGTTTAACAGCATCACAGATATCATCGATGAGTTTAACCGTATTGTGATCGCCCCCATCGATAACGAGTCTTCCATCATTTCAATCTCGCTTAACTCTCCTGTTACCGACAAAGCCATCGCTTATATCGACAAACTGAGCGAAGTGTACCTTCAGAACGACCTCGACAGGATCAACAAAAAGTCGTTCCGCACCATCGAGTTTATCGATGCCCAGCTTTCGGCCCTGCAGGATTCCATCGGGGTAATTCAGCAGCACATGCAGTCGACCCGCTCAAACAACCTGGTAGACATCGACATTGAGCTGCAGACCTCTTATTCCCGCATGAAAGACCTCACTTCTGAGAAGGCACAGGAGGTTATCCGCGGCAGGTATTACAATTTCATCCTCGACAACCTTAAGGCAGATATTCCTGAGCAGGAGATGCTGGCACCATCGGCCATGGGAATTTCAGATCCCACCCTGAATAATCTGGTGAACGAGCTGAACAAGCTTATCCTCGATATGGAGGTGCTGCAGCGCCGGACACCGAAGTATTCGGAGTCGGTCATCGACAGCGGCGACCGGCGCCACT
>CAZJZF010000429.1:0-2761 GCA_964550385.1 uncultured Lentimicrobiaceae bacterium
AGTTTTTCCTGTGCCGGTTTGTGCCAGCGCAATAATGTTATCTGTTGATCCAAGAATGGCAGGGATCACCTCTGCCTGTACGGCTGTTGGGATTTCAAATCCCAGGTCTTCAATGGCCTTCAGTAGGTTTTCGCTGAGGCCGGTTTCGGTAAATAGTTCCATGTTTTTCTGTAGGGTCAAGGCATACCTTGACCGGGTGTTTATTCGTTTATTTGTTTATTTGTTTATTAGTTGAGGAGGTTGAGATAGTTGAGGAAGTTGAGGAAGTTGAGATAGTTGAGGAAGTTGAGATAGTTGAGGAAGTTGAGGAGGTTGAGAAAGAAATGTCAGGATGAATAAGGTACACCTTATCTTTTGTTACTACTTCCGCTGAAATGGCAACTTCTGAAACGCATCAAAATGAATATTTTAAGGAAATTGTAGTCAGATTCAAATTCGGCTGCAAAGGTAGTGCTTTTTCGGTTATCTTTAACGCCCTTGTCAATATATAATCTCACACATGAGCATGCGATTCAATTAAAGGTTTGTTTATGCGAGTTTCCCTTTTAACACTTACTTTTTGTATAGTTTTCAGTTTTTGGGGTGTTTCCAAGGCTGAAGCCGGAAACGACACCCTGTTTTCAAGGCATCGCTTGCAGTTGCTTTTCGGCAATGGTGTTATGCTGAACAAAGCAACTTTGGTAAACGGGGAACATGTTCCTGAAACCGCCATCAGTTTCAGCCATTCACTGCACTGTAACTACCAATGGGTTCTTTCCCGAAGGTTTTCTTTAACTGCCGGCTATGCTTTGGGAATCCAGGCATTCAGCAGCTATGTTGCACCTTTCGGTGAAGAAACAGGCAGCCGCACGGTTCTTTTTGCCGACCATGCCGATTACTTCGGCTACCACCAGCTTACAGCCGAGGCGGCATTCAGGTTCAAAACCGGCAGAAACGACATGATGTCTCTTTTTGCAGGTGGAGGTGCCCAGCGATTGCGATCCGGAACCTTTGGAGGCACATCTCATGTGGGGGATTTTGAGCAATCAAGAATTTATTTGAAAATTGAGGGCAATTGGTTTCCCTTTGCTACCGCAGGTGGAGAATATTTCCATGCATTAAAAAACAGCGACCAGCTCTCCGTCAGGTTGTTCTATCAGCACAGTTTCAGAAACTGGTACCAGGGAACCTATTATATTTATGAAGGAACCTCTTCCGGCGATTTGCATGCTTCCGGAAGCAGGATATCTCTTGGGGTAGGTTATGTTTTTACGGGAATTGGCAGGGCAAGGAAGCTGAATGCTCTGGAAGCGGAATCGGGAGACCGGAAGCTGGCGAGAAAGGCACTGCGAAATTTGAACCGGAGGGTTGATCCACGGGCGAGGTTTTTTGCCGTGGGAGGGGGCATGGCGATCCCCCAAACCGTTTTTTCTGACCCCAACCGGATTTTTATGCGGAATATGTGGCCCACACGATCTCTGATGGTGCATTATGAGTATGGATTCAGGGATAATTTCTTTTTTGAAGCCGGATATCTTACCAATGGATATATAGCTTCATTCAATCCTCATAAAGATCTCATTTTCAGATCCGGATTTTGGGTGCTGAACCTACATACCATCTCATTGGGTGGCGGTTACAGGGTCTGCACTGTTGAAAATGTACCATTGCTAAACTTCCATGCAGGATTAATGACCGGCATTCATCTCAGTAAGAACGGAGAACCCTTCGAATTCTCCGATAATATTTCCTATGGCAGACCTGATTATAGCGACACACTAACCATTTCCGGAAAGATAACAGTGGGGTCGAATATCGGACTCGGGTTTTATGCTGCCCTCTCCAAAGACTTCAGGGTTTCCAACAGGTTAGCCCTTTCTGTAATGGGCAGGTATCAATGGGGTTTGATCAGGCAGTTTGAGTACAGTCTGGATTACCATGACAGTGGTAAAGGCGGCTTGCCAGGATTCGACGGTCACGCTGACGGAGGCTTCAGTAACAGCTGCTATTATGCGGTTATTGCCCTGAAGTACAAGCTGTAACCCGGTTTATACACCATTGCTCCACTATTGCCTCGCCACGATCATTCTGTGGGTGATCTGCTGCCCGTGGGCAAAGAGGGTATAATAGTAAATGCCCGGGTGCAAGGGCTGGGTATCAAGGGTGATGGAGTGGCTGCCGGCGGTGGCTTCGATGGTCTCAGAAACAACCGGTTGTCCCAATATATTGGTAACTAAAAGGGTAACTGTACCTGATTTGGGGATTGTGAAATCCACTACAGTGCTGCCAATGGCGGGATTGGGACGGTTCTGTCCCAGGAAGTAATCATCCCGTGGGGTATTTTCTATTCCGATGTACGACTTTTTTACTTCGCACAGTTCATCGTTGGCCGGGTTTCCGTCGCTGGTAAGCAGGGTTTTGGCGCAGAAATTATACAAACCGCCGGCAGGAGGATTCACCAGGGTGTTGAATGTGTACAATGTGGTTTGACCCGGCATAAGGTTACCACTCCACATTTCGCTTACCGCCGGGTTGTTTCCCAACCTGTATTCAACATTTACAGATGTCAGCGGATTGGTTCCGAAGTTCCTGATCTCCACCTCTACCGGCACCGGATTGGGGCTGCCTAGGCTGTCGGCCGGTGAAATGATGCTGGTTATTCCTGCATCATACAAAGCAGGCATTGCAATGACTGTGAGGTTCAGAGAATCGTTGAAGGTGTTCGGGTCTCCGGTTACCGAAACTTTTGCCCCCAGCACATAATTACTTGCCGGAGCCTGAT
>CAZJZF010000430.1:0-2758 GCA_964550385.1 uncultured Lentimicrobiaceae bacterium
ATCATGAATATTCAGGGTGACGAACCATTTATCCAGGCAGCCCAGCTAAAACAACTTGCTTCTGTGTTTTCCAATCCTGCCACCAATATTGCCACACTTATTAAGGAAATTAAGCTTCAGGATGAGCTGGAAAACCCCAATGTAGTGAAGGTGGTTAGCTCGAATTCCGGCAAGGCCATTTACTTTTCACGCCAGCCCATTCCCTATGCCAGGGATGTGGAAAAATCACAATGGCTTCAGCACTATACGTATTACAAACATATTGGTTTGTATGCCTATCGCAAACATGTTTTACAGCAGCTGGCCTGCCTGCCTGCCACTGCTCTGTCAATGGCTGAAAACCTTGAACAACTTTGCTGGATAGAACACGGATGGGAAATCTCTACCGCTCATACCGATTATGACAGCATAGGGATAGATGTTCCGGAAGACATTCAAAAAGCGCTTGAGCTGATTCACAAAAATGATTTACACTGATGAACATAGGCAGTTACATTGCAGAAATTTTATTGTCTGAATCCAAAATTGAGATAGCCGGGTTCGGGTGTATCGAGAAAATCTATAAACCTGCTTCTATACATCCGGTGGAGCACAGTTTTTCACCCCCATCTGCCGAACTGGTTCTTAAGCCACTTGGTACGCCAACATCCACCGCACTTCGTGATGCACTAATGAGAGGTGATAATCTGGATTCTGAGAAGGCCGATGCACGCATAAACGAATTTGTTGCCGAGCTGAATTCACGCTTAAAAGAGGGAAACAGAGTTCATTTACCCCCCCTTGGAACACTAAAAATGGATTTAAACGGGCAAATCAGCTTTGAGATGAATCCGGGATTTAATCTGAACAAAAAATCATACGGACTTCCGGTTTTTGTATCGCCCGCCATTCAGCGCCGCGAAACTCCCCTGCAGGCTACTCCCCTCCGCAAAAAACGTCGTATTCCTGCTTATGCACTAATAACGGCTGCCATACTTGTTTTAGCCTCAGGAACAGGTATCGCTGTTTATTATTTTGGAATGCCTGAGATTTTCACTGCTCAAAAAAAAGTTGTACAAACGCTACCTATCAAGGCAGACAGTATTCAGGAGCCTGTCCAAAACCCTGAAGTTGCCGTTGTTGATACTACTGAAACCCTTAATTCCGCCGAGGCTGCCATAATTCCGCAAAATGAAGGGAGCTGGTTTATTCTTGCTGCCTGCTTCAGCTCAGAAAAGAATGCCGAGAAATACCTAAACAAATTGGTTTCAGAAGGATATCCGGCTACTATTCAAGGGCAAACCCGCTCCGGTTTGTATCGGGTGTGCTATCGCTCGTATCCAAGTCAGGAAGCTGCCGAAACCGATTTGCCGGAAATTCATAAAAAGAATTCTCAGGCCTATATTATTCAATTGCAATAAAATTTCCGAAGGTGCCAAAGAAAAAATTACAGCGCTTTGCCGAAAACCGAAGCTTTCCGAATATGTTTTTTGTGCCGTACGAAGAACTCCAAAAGGGCTTTGCTTTGAAATCAGAGTGGGGAAAGAGTTTTTTTAAAAACAGCAATCCCATCATTCTTGAGCTGGCTTGTGGCAAGGGAGAATACACAGTTGGTCTGGCAGAGCGCTATCCGCATCAAAACTACATAGGTCTTGACATTAAGGGAGCAAGGATGTGGAGAGGCTGCAAAACATCCAATGAAAAAAATCTTTCCAATGTGGCCTTTCTCAGGACACAAATAGGGCTTATCAATTATTACTTTGGGGAAGCAGAGATAAGCGGGTTATGGATTACTTTTCCTGACCCCCAGCTAAAACGTATCAATGAAAAAAAACGCCTCACCTCGCCGTCCTTTCTCAGGCGATATGCCCGTCTTCTCAGGCCGGAAGCCATTATCCGGCTTAAAACCGACAATCCGGTGCTTTTCGATTACACCCTTGATGTGATTAAACAAGAAGGACACAATTTGATCTGCAGTACTTACGACCTTTATGAAAGTGACCTTGTAACCGATGCGCGCGATATACAAACTCACTATGAAGCTATCTTCCGGCGCATGGGTATTAAAATCAAATATCTGGAATTTACACTAAACACTGGCGTTTATGAAGGATGAAGGTTTTTTTGAAAAGGTTTATCAGATAGCGGAAAAGATACCCTATGGTCGTTTCACAACCTACGGCGCCATAGCAGAATACCTCGGAAGCCGTGGTTCGGCACGCATGGTAGGTTGGGCAATGAACAGCAGTCATCATTGCCAGCGATATATTCCGGCTCACAGAGTGGTCAACCGAAACGGGATGCTAACAGGGAAGCATCACTTCAGTGGAAGTAATGTTATGAGGGAATTACTCGAAAACGAAGGGATACAAGTTGAGAACGACCGCATCGTTAACTTTGAAAAGCATTACTGGAGGCCCGGAGAGCATGATTAGCTGGTTTGCCGTCAGCTATGGGGCAAACCTGAATATCTTTCTGGGCAAAATGCCTAAGAGTGTTTTACTTCTTTAACAGCAGCAACCAGTTCAGGAAGCACCTGCTGCACATCACCAAGAATACCATAGGTAGCGGCACCAAAAATAGGGGCTTCTGGATCCTTGTTAACGGCAACAATGACCTTACTGGAGCTTACTCCGGCAAGATGCTGAATAGCACCACTGATACCAAAGGCAAAGTACAGGTTAGGAGCAATCACCTTACCGGTTTGACCCGTATGCTCCTCATGTGATCTCCAGCCCTCATCACTAACAGGACGGCTGCAGGCGGTAGCTGCACCCAA
>CAZJZF010000431.1:0-2751 GCA_964550385.1 uncultured Lentimicrobiaceae bacterium
ACAACATAATTGTACTTCTGGTCAGCAAACAGAGGGAAATCTGGCAGTATATCCCAGGTTTCACCATCATCCGACGATTTGATGATGCCAATGCTGAAGCCCACTTCGCTGCTTCCGGTTGCTGCATAAAAGGTACGCTTGCCATTTTGCTCCAATATCGGACTGCCCGAGATAAAAGGGATGCCCAGGGCAGGAATCTTTTCCTGTGACAGTACATCGTTCCAGGTTTGTCCGCGGTCTGTGGATTTCATAATTCCGGACATTCTTCCACTGCCAATCAGAATGAAATCAGGGTTGGAATGGTCGAACCATACCGACTGGATTAATCCCATATTATGAAGATCTTCAGGGTAAGGGCCGGCATTTTCCCATTGGGCATCGTCGGTTCCGGTACATGAAGGGTTTACCCAGTATGCCCCCAGGGCTTGTTGATACGGAGCAAAGGAGCCATTGAGGTTTGGATCGGAGTATTGAACCCGGGTCTCCCAGTAGGATGCCCACCGGCCAAACTTTTTTATTTCGCGTGTTTTAACAGAATCAGGGAGTTGTACGGTATCTATCCATGTTTCAAAATCCGCAACTATCTGGTAGTAATTTGCCGTGGTGTCCAGAGCTGCCTGCCGGTAATTGGGTTGTGCCATTGCACTGAAAAATCCGGCAAAGAAAAAAGTCAATATTAATAAATATTTGATTTTCATTTAAATAGATTTAGGTCGTGTATTTATTAAGAAAGCCAATGATCTGGTGTTTGATTCAGAATTTGCCAGAGGTCTGCTATATCATCCTCTGGCGGCGATATTCCCAGTCATTCTGCCCCAGCCAAAAGATGGAAATGGTGTAGAAACACTGAATGCCTCTGGCAGAATGAATTATCAGGCCAGACTCACACTCACACTCACACTCACACTGTAGCTCTCTCTCTCTCTCTCTCTCTCTCTCTCTACAGCACCAAGGGTTGCAGGATATATCATTAATAATAAATTGAATTGATTGAAGGAGAAATAACGGCAAATACCCCCTTAAGCCCTGGGTTTGGGCAGAAAACCGTGTGCCGGTTATACTGTTGGATTTCATGGAGGGTGAAATCGTGAGTGGTGATTTGGAGGATAAAGATAATACACAATGAAATGTTTCCGACAAAAAAGTGAAAAAAAAGTTAAATACATAACAATCCCACGGATTCACGGATTTAATGTTGGATGAATACTTTAGTATTGCTTGAAAAGGGCAATGAAAGCTGAGAGGAGCGGAATCCCTGAAGCAAATCAATCCTCATGTTCAAAGATCAATCCGAAATACGAAGACAAAAGATGTTTAAAATTGCCATAAAACGGTCAACGTTATTTAGGAGTTGACAAGAAAGTAAATGATGTTTAACATTACCATAAAACGGTCAACGTTATTTAGGCATTGACAATTGACAAACCTCCAACCTCCAACCTCAAACACTTTTGTGGTAAAAAAATTCAGTGCAAATCGGTATAATCCGCAAAATCAGTGTGCCATTTTTTTTGTCGGCCAGCACCTCGTGCTGATCGCCACACATTTTACTTTAGCCTTTGGCTTCGACTGCGCTCAGCCACCGAATAACTCCTAACTCCTAACTAACTACTGTCCCCTTAGCACTGTCCCCTTTTTTAGCCTTTCGTCAACATTATCCTACATTCATCTGTTAACAGAGCATCAATTCATCAATACATATAAAACAGTATGAACACGAAAAAACATACAGCACTGATCACCGGTGCATCGGAAGGAATCGGAATGGAACTGGCACGGATCCACGCTTCAAAAGGGGATCATCTGGTGCTGGTTGCCCGCAGAGCGGATCGTCTGGAAGCACTGAAAAAGGAGCTGGAGACGCAGTATGGGATCCAGGTTCTGGTTCTGGCGAAAGACCTGTCGCTTGACAATTCGCCAAAAGAGGTCTTTGAAGCGACAGAAAAGGCAAATCTGCCCATAGATATCCTGGTAAATAATGCAGGATTCGGCCATTTCGACCTGTTTACCAACAGCGCGTGGGAAAAGGAAGACCGGATGATCCGGCTGAACATTGCAGCTTTGACCCAACTCACAAAACTTTACCTGCCGGGAATGATTTCCAGGGGCTACGGCCGGATCCTCAATGTATCGTCAGTTGCATCGTTTATACCGGGACCTTATATGTCGGTGTATTTTGCCACCAAAGCCTATGTAACCAGTTTTTCGGAAGCATTGGCTGCTGAGCTCAAAGGCACCGGTGTAACTGTAACGAATCTTTGTCCGGGTGCCACCAGCAGCGGGTTCCAGGCAGCAGCAGCGGTGAAGGAGGAGAAGGAAAATAAGGGAAA
Source organism: uncultured Lentimicrobiaceae bacterium (assembly GCA_964550385.1). GTDB lineage: Bacteria > Bacteroidota > Bacteroidia > Bacteroidales > SKPS01 > SKPS01. The sequence goes on from CAZJZF010000431.1 coordinate 2,331, forward strand.
CAAAATGCCCACCGCAGCTGAGGTAGCAGCTTTTGGGTACCGGGCGATGATGCAGGGCCGATACACGGTTGTACATGGCTGGAAGAACCGCTGGATGATCCGTTTTTCGCGGTTGATGTCGGGCAAACAAGCTGCTTCCATGATCCGCAGGATGCAGGAAAAGGGGTAATTGCCACAACAGCTCCCTTTTTCATAGCTTTGCAGCGAAATGGAAAACATATACCATCGCTATTTTCTGAAACTGGCTTACGACGGCACCGCCTATTGCGGATGGCAGGTGCAGCCCAATGGCAATACCATCCAGGCCGAGCTTGAGAAAGCGATGTCCATAGTTTTCGGCCAACCCATGCAGGTTACCGGAGCGGGTCGCACCGATACCGGTGTGCACGCCCGGGAGATGTTTGCCCATTTCGATCTGCCT
>CAZJZF010000432.1:0-2750 GCA_964550385.1 uncultured Lentimicrobiaceae bacterium
GAGCATTTTGTCACCCGGGTTTCGATGCGCGGCCACTTGCTGGTAGCCGATGAGCCTGTCGATAATGGTGGCAAAGATACCGGACCCACCCCGACAGAATTGGTACTCAGTGGCCTTGCCGCCTGCACGACCAGCACCCTGCGCATGTACGCCGACAAGAAAGGCTGGGAAGTCGAGCGCATCGATGTCGAAATCGGTATCCGTATCGAAAAAACCCAGGAGGGCCAGAATTCTCACATAGAGAGTATCATTGAGATCAGTGGCAATCTGGACCAGGATCAAAAAAACCGCATGATGGAAATCGCAGGTAAATGCCCGATTCACCGGATGCTCACCAATCCCATCGAGATCACTACGACTTCGCGGTCTTAACCGAATTACTGAACAGGCCAGAGAACAGCCAACCAGAATCTGATGGGACGATTATCTTTGCCTCCCACAGACTATAATGTATATTTCTTTTTACCATCAATAACCTACACATGAAACTAAGCCACTTCTTCTACTGCTCAGCCATAGCATGTATTCTCCTTTTGACAGCTTGTAAAGACAAGAATGCTGCTGAGACCACCCCCGAACAAACAGTTTCACCGGAAGCCTCTCCGGGCACAGCTCCCGCTAATGCTCCGATCACTGTAGCCGGAGGCGGAACTGAACAACATTACAAATGCACTAAGGAAGGATGTACCGGTGGTGGTGCTGCCCAGGGAAAATGCCCGGTATGTGGATCCGACCTGGTGCACAACCAGGCCTTCCATGCCCAAAATACCCCTCCCGGCAGCTCTCCTGCCAATCCGGTTCCGATCGATCCGAAGACAGGTCAGCCTGCCGCCAATGCACAGCCTACACCTCCTCCAGCACAAAATGCCAAAGGTGAATATCATTATACTTGTGCCAAAGGACATCCGGGAGCGGCTACAGCAGGCAATTGTGCCACTTGTGGAGGTGCACTCACGCACAACCAGGCTTACCACAACAACTAAGCAAAACCATCAACTCGAAAAAACAAAAGGCAATCCGAATGGATTGCCTTTTTCATTTCTCATAGTTTAGTGTTCTTACCCGTTACATCTTGGTAAACTTGACCGGATACCATTCGTTACCGGATTGTACCCAGAGGAAATACATCCCCGGAGCCAAGTGTTGAATATTGATTTGCTTTTGCACCACATCCTCATGACTTACACTTATTTCAACCCCATCGAGGGACATCATACGTATTGCGGTCATCTCGGCGGGGATGGAAATGTTCAATATCTCTTTGGCCGGATTTGGATACACAACGATTTGCTCCCCAATGTCTGTGGAGGTCGATACCACAGGCTTTCCAGGCAGTTCTGCCACTTCCTTCAGCACCAGCCCGTCCTTGATAAGCGGTGAACCCGTCATCTTAGTGATGGTGACCTGGTCGATATACACCTGGTCTGTATCATCACTGGCATCACACTGAATGCGCAATTTGGCAGAAGAATTTGGTACAAATCCAGGCACCGTCACCGTGGCATGATAGAAAACATTATTGTTGAAATGTGTACCCTGAATGATCTGAGCAATTGTGACCCAGGTACCGGCAGGATTTCTATAGAGAACCCAGAAGTCTTCTCCGACTTCGACACCAATGGCTTTGAAATAAAAATCGATCTCTAATCCGGTAGCATCTGACAAATTGAAAGCAGGTGAGGTCATCGCGGAATTCGTCCCGGAATTGTCTCTAAGCTGTATCGAATAACTTCCTTCCCAGGAATAAGAAGAGCTGACGCGCGCCGCATCAACACCACCATCTACCCAGCTGTCCCAACCATTTTCAAAATAGCTGGCGAGTAACACGACTTCATTACCCCCAGGAGGAGGTGGAGGTGGGCACGCAGGACAAGGTCCACCACAATCAATTCCGGTCTCACCCTGGTTTTGAATTCCATCACTGCATGTTGGACACGCAGGACATGGACCACCACAGTCAACACCGGTTTCCCCCTGGTTTTGAATACCATCCGTACAGGTAGCTCCGCCACCTCCGCCGCCGCCTCCGACGACGACATTATAATCTTCAACCTCACCATAGGTAAAGGTTCCACATGCTCCGGCATATCCTCCATACTTCATGGCTATTCTCATCCGCTTTGTTCCATTAGGCGTTCCGGCGGGTACAGTAAAGGATAGATTGACCACAGAAGAACCCGTTCCCTGTGCTACCTGTTCTCCGGCATCCGCCCAGTCGAGGTCACCATTATAATCGATCCACACTCTCCAGTACTCTGTATAGGCTGCTCCAGCAAAACCAGGTGTCAGGTTGATCGTATAGGCTGATCCCGCAGTGATGTTGGTGCTGAGGTTGGTATAATTGGCATACCCTCCATTGTTACCGCTGGTATTGTTAATTGATCCGAGTATAACCTTTTGAATCCACTCATAACTGCTGTTGGTGCCACTGGCCGTGCAGTAGGATGGCGGAGGAGGCGGTGGTGGGGCCCCACATGCCGTCAGGCAGTTACCTGATGCATTGACCCGGTTACGAATAACATTTCCGGGTTGAGGGCCAAAACCTAAGTTGAAATTGATCCCAACATTTTGGAGATGGCAATAGCTCATCATCGTTCCGCCTTCAGCAGGTATGCCAGGCAGCGGGCAGTTGCCTTCCACAGAGCCTGCGCAACCATCGATGGCGGTGTTGTTTCCATTCCATACACATGCATGTGTGTGTCTCGAACCGATGACGTGACCCATTTCGTGCGTGATTACCATGACGGACC
>CAZJZF010000433.1:0-2746 GCA_964550385.1 uncultured Lentimicrobiaceae bacterium
ATGCAGGCACCCATGGCGGATTGAACTCCATGAAAGTTAGCATGGCCGGCTTCCCCTGGGCGCCGGGCGACCCGTTGCGGTTCGTCGGATTTTCAGCAACGGGGGTTGATACGATTTTTGACAATCCCGGGCAGTCACATCCGTATGTTTTTCAGATACAATTTTCACAACCTGTTGCTGATTTCATGGTCAGTGATTCAACAGTCCAAATCAACGACACTGTATTTTTTACAGATATGTCAACAGGATACCCCACGGTTTGGAAATGGCACTTCGGTGATGGTGACAGCAGCATGGTGATGCATCCGTCCCACGCCTATCACTCGCCGGGTGTATACACCGTAAAGCTGGTCGTATCAAACCCGGGCGGGACAGATACTATGACCAGGTACAACCTGATAACCGTCGGAAACGGTGGGCCGGGAAGCCCCTGCCCGGGAATGCCATGGGCAATGGATTACAACGGCAATGTATACAACACCGTTCAAATCGGAAGCCAATGCTGGATGAGGGAGAACCTGCAGGCAAGAAACTACAGAAATGGAACAGCCATTCCACTGGTTCCTGATAATACAACCTGGGCCGGTCTTTCAACCGGCGCCAGATGCTGGTATAACAATGATTCAACCACATACGCTGCAACGTATGGCGCATTGTACAACTGGCATGCTGTTGATAATTCCAACGGGTTGTGCCCGCATGGCTGGAATGTGCCAACGGATGCTGAATGGACCATACTCACAGACTTTCTCGGCGGAGATATTGTTGCCGGCGAGCCTTTAAAGGAAACAGGTACGACTCACTGGAACAGTCCCAACACAGGCGCCACCAATTTGAGCGGATTCACTGCTCTTCCGGGAGGCTTCCGCGGCCTCTGCGATAATAGTACTTTCTACGGCTTTGGGACCGATGGCATCTGGTGGTCGTCTTCGGTGGCCTACCAAGCAGGAATGGCCTGGTACCGGGAACTGAGCTACAATAACAGCAATCTCATCAAATCCTACCACGAGAAGACGTGGGGATTTTCTGTGCGTTGCGTCAGGACATCTACAACACCAACCATAACAACTGATAGCATAAGCTCCATTGCATTATTCTCTGCCTTGAGCGGTGGGAATGTAACCAGTGATGGTGGTGCACCTGTAACTGCCCGTGGAGTCTGCTGGAGTACTGCTTCCAATCCCACAATTGCCAACAATACCACCATTAACGGAACGGGCACAGGAACCTTCACATCAAACATAAACAGCCTTGTCCCATCCACAACCTACTATGTAAGAGCTTATGCCACCAACAATGCCGGTACGACTTATGGAAACGAGGTGAGTTTAACAACCCCTGCCTTTCCACCAACTGTCCCCTGTCCCGGTATGCCTACGGTGACAGATTACAACGGCAATATCTACAATACCGTTCAGATAGGCACCCAATGCTGGATGAAGGAGAACCTGAAAGTACGGAACTATAAGAATGGTACAACAATACCCAATATTATCCTCGACTCAACATGGAGATTTCTTTCAACCGGCGCCAGGTGCTGGTACAATAATGACTCTGCTACTTATGCTGCTACCTATGGCGCTTTGTACAACTGGTATGCTGTTGACAATTCCAACGGGTTGTGCCCCACAGGCTGGCATGTGCCAACGGATGCTGAGTGGACGATTCTTACAGATACTCTTGGCGGATTATTTGTTGCCGGCGGCCTTTTAAAGGAAACAGGTACGACTCACTGGGTCAGTCCCAACACAGGCGCCACCAATTTGAGCGGATTCACTGCTCTTCCGGGAGGCGGCCGCACCATCGCCAATGGGAGTTTCAACGCCATTAAAATCCTCAGCCAATGGTGGTCATCTACGGCCATCCCTCCCTCCTCCTGGAGCCGGTCGCTAAGCTGCTATAACAGCATTGTTATGAGTATCGACTACCATAACTTTTACGGGTTATCTGTGCGTTGCGTCAGGGATTAAATGACAATTTGACAATTTATACCGCCGACTTGTACTGTGCTTGTCGATCTAAGGCGGTCGGATGTTGATCAGCATCACGGACTTTATTTCCATTCCGGGCAATTGCACCTTTGCCAATCAACGCTGTTCTCAATGATCAGGGAGAGGCGTACAAGCAACCGGCATTGGCAACTAAACACCTGTGATATATTCCCCCCCCCTGTCGGGTCTCCCACATACCTTTTCGGGATGATGAATAGACAGGCTCATGGATTTCCTGCTGACTGCTTCTGCCACCACAACTCCTTCAATTCCGTAAAAGATGTCTATCCGGGTTGACCTGACATGCCCCGGATCAGTGACACGATTCGTGGATACTTGCTTGCCGGCTCAGCCTCAATGGATACCTTCCCTTGAAATGCTGGGCATAGTAACTCCCGAAACTTCTTTCCTGAACCTGAACTGAAAGAGAGACTTCATGATTTTGGATTTTACCCGATTGTTTTCCCAAACGGTGCCAGTGCCAGGCCGGCGAGTTTGAAATGCTGCCGGGCAAAGGGGATACCGATGATGGTGATGCCCAGCAGGATGCCGAAAGCCACATGCGAAAGGGCGATCCAGATGCCTCCGATGAGCAGCCAGATAATGTTCATCAGGGTACTGAGGCAACCTGAATCGGTTGGTTTGGGGGTTATCTTTGCCCCGAAAGGCCACAGTGCAACGGACGCCAGCTTGAGGGTCTGCACTCCGAAAGGGATGCCTATGATGGTGATCATCAAAAGGATACTGCTAACAAA
>CAZJZF010000434.1:0-2572 GCA_964550385.1 uncultured Lentimicrobiaceae bacterium
CGAGGTACCCCTCCTGGATGAGGAAAGGCTCATACACCTCCTCTATGGTGCCCGCGTCTTCGCCCACCGAAGTGGCGATGGTGGTAAGCCCCACCGGTCCCCCTTTGAACTTGTCTATGATGGCCTCCAGGATCCGGTTGTCCATCTCGTCGAGGCCGTTTTTATCGACTTGCAGTGCCTCCAGCGCCATGTGTACGATGGGAAGGCGGATGTGGCCATCCCCTTTCACCTGGGCGAAATCGCGTACCCGTCGCAGCAGCATATTGGTGATACGGGGCGTTCCACGACTGCGGCGGGCAATCTCAAGCGAAGAATCGTCGTCGATAGGTACTTTCAGCAGGCTGGCAGAGCGCTTGACAATATGGGTAAGCGTGCTGGCGTCGTAATAGTTGAGGCGGGCGTTGATGCCAAACCTCGACCGAAGCGGAGCGGTAAGCAGGCCTGAACGGGTAGTGGCGCCAATAAGGGTAAAGGGATTCAGCCCGATCTGCACCGACCTGGCGTTGGGTCCCGACTCGATCATGATGTCGATCCTAAAATCCTCCATGGCAGAATACAGGTACTCCTCCACCACATTGCTGAGGCGGTGGATCTCGTCGATGAACAGCACATCGTTGGGCTCCAGACCGGTAAGCAACCCGGCCAGGTCACCGGGCTTGTCGAGCACCGGACCCGAAGTGGTACGAATATTTACCCCAAGCTCATTGGCAATGATGAACGAAAGGGTGGTTTTCCCCAAACCCGGAGGGCCATGCAGCAACACATGGTCCATCGCCTCCCCGCGCTGGGCTGCTGCCTGCACAAACACCTTCAGGTTATCGGTAACGTTGCGTTGCCCGGTAAAATCCCTGAAGGAGAGGGGGCGGAGTGCCTTTTCAAACTCACGCTCCTGGGGTGAAAGATGGTCGCTATTCGGGTTGAGGTTGCTGTTCATGGGAGGGTTCAATCCCGCAAAGATAATGGTTTTCCTGTGTTATTTTTTGGGCTTCTTCATCATACCGTTGATGATCCTGGCCCATTTCTCTGCCATCTGCAGCTCACCTGCCAGTTGCATCTTGTCGGCTTCGTTGTAAAACTCAAGGGTAATCATTGGCTGGTTTTTATCCAGGGGGGTAAAACCCAGCTCCAGCTTTTCGGTGGTGTTGAAAATCCCATCGGCATGTTTTACGTTGCGACTTGTATTGATCACCTTGCAGGCTTGCATCTCCCTGATATTGATGTATTTCAAGTCTGCTGGTCCATCTTTATGCTTCTTCAGAAAGTAGACGGCCAGGGCGTTCTCATCCACACCCATTACAAAGCCTCTGCCGAATTCCTGCTGGGTAATGGCACCCTGATATCCAGCCGCAAACTGTGCCAGTTCGGCAAAGAGTTTCTTTTCACGATTGATACGTGCCCAGGTCATCCAAACAAAGGGCAACACACATAAAGCAATGATAACAATTCCTATAATAATGGTTCCGGTATTCATAATTTATTGATTTAAAGAATATAACAAAACAACCACCCCAGGCCAGAGCGGTAAAAAAAACCAACAATCCTATGAAAACCTGTTACCAGAAATAATGAAAGGGGAAAATCAGGTTTGACTTTCGGCACCTGACAGCAAAACCACCGGCATGCACAACATACTGCCTGAACTGCTCGCCGTTAAAGAAGCCGGTGATCTCCTCTGCCGGGGGTAAAACCGGCACAATGGATTTGTATTTATTGTGAGAAATAAGCTGGTAGCTACCGGAAAAATTAAAACCGGAAGGCAGGGTATGGCACCACAGATTTCCGGCAGCTACTGCAAAAAAGTGCTCTTTTAATGGATCGTTGAGTCTGCTGGTGGTCGACGGCATCAGATGGGCATGCACAATTCCGATCACGAAGCAATACAGCACGGTAACGGAAAAAACAGCGGACAACCTTCCTCTGAAAATCATAATGCAAAAGTAACCTATTCAAATCAATACGGAAATTTTTTTCATTGACTCCATGCGGTCAGAATTGCTATTTTCGCTTCAAAATACATCAATGGAACACCTGAACATAATCCTTCCCTGTCTGGTGGCATTTCTGGCTTCGATGCTTACCTTTTTCTCAGGTTTTGGGCTTGGAACCATTCTCACGCCGGTATTTGTGTTCTTTTTCCCCGTGGATGTGGCCATCGCCCTTACCGGGGTGGTGCATTTCATGAATAACCTGTTTAAAATTGCATTGGTAGGAAGAAGTATCGACAAAAAGGTATTGCTGAGATTCGGGCTGCCTGCTATCGGAGCCTCTTTTCTGGGAGCCTGGTTGCTATTGCAGATTACCGGGATGCCCGAGCTGTTCCGGTATTCCATCGGGGCTTCGGAATTTGCGGTTACTCCGGTAAATCTGCTGATTTCCCTGTTGCTGATGGTGTTTGCCCTGCTTGAGGTTCTACCGGGGGTTGCAAGGCTTGAAGTTAAAGGCAACCATCTGATTACAGGAGGGTTGCTGAGTGGCTTTTTTGGCGGATTGACCGGCATTCAGGGAGCCATCCGCAGTGCCTTTCTGATCAGGGCGGGATTATCGAAACAGGTGTATATTGCCACCGGAGTGG
>CAZJZF010000434.1:2582-2745 GCA_964550385.1 uncultured Lentimicrobiaceae bacterium
CTGCCTGATAGATGTGTCAAGGCTTACCGTGTACGCTTCACGGGTGGCAGAAGCCAGCCTGACCGATAACCTGACGGTGGTAATCGCCGCCACACTGTCGGCTATGGCCGGAGCCTTTCTGGGAAACAGGCTGCTGAAGAAAATCACCCTCCGGTTCATGCAG
>CAZJZF010000435.1:0-2744 GCA_964550385.1 uncultured Lentimicrobiaceae bacterium
CTGCCCCAGCACTGCCTCTGCCGAGGCCAATGGCTCCAGAATCAGATCTTCAACCTCTAATCCGGTCATCAGCACGCATCGGTGAATGTTTTTTGCAGCACTCACCATTCCGGTTATGATATGAAAGTTTGCCTCCATGCATATCCCCGACATGCCGATCGGGTCGCGGATCCCACTCTCCTTATCAACGATGAAATCCTGCGGTATCACGTGAATGATCTCCTCCCCGGGCTGCATCACCAGTTTGTACATATTTTCCACAAGCAGGTCTACATCCTTGTGGGTAATGATGTCGTCCAGATTATCCCGGATGATGTTCCCCCGATGCTGCAGGCTTTTGATATGTTGCCCTGCAATCCCCACATAGAGCCGCTTTATGTCAACATTCGACAATTGTTCGGCTTGTCGGATAGCCATGCCGATGGATTCCACCGTTTTTTCAATATTTACTACCACTCCTCTGTTAACACCGATGCTGTCGGCCCTGCCGGAGCCCAGAATCTCAATTTTCCCGTATTGATTCCTGGTACCTACAATGGCTGCAATTTTGGTTGTGCCAATGTCAAGTCCTACGATGATTTCTGAATTTGCCATATCTTTAGAATTTATTTGGTTGTACATATTACCTGGTTGCTGTGTTTGAGGTTTATTCGGTTGTAAACATCCCATCCTGTGCGGGTTAACCCTTTGCGGTAAAAGGCAAAAAGCTTGTGAAATTTGTAATCAAGGCTGTCACTGTTTCCAATCACGATGATGTGATCGTCGATGGTTGATACCAGTTCAATTTCCTGATCCGGGTTGATAAAAAGCTGACCCGTAAGCATTTCGGAGATTTCGTCCCTTTGAAGATAAGCTGCTGTTTTAAACACATCCCGGAGAACTGCCATTTTTTTGAGGGAATCGACAGATTTACCCTGGTATTTCAGCAAGGTGTCGGCCAGATAGCCGCTCACTACCAATACCCTCTTGTTGATTCCCCTGTCGGCAGGCATCAGCACACCCTCCGATGAAAGGTAAACGCTCTTGCCGGTCTGATCATAAATTCTGGCGATTGGAACCCTTTGCTGCACTTTGATTTTCATGAGCCCCTGGGGTGAAAAGTATACATCAGCTGCTGCGATGTAGGGATTCTGCAGCAGCCTTCTTTCAAGCTTTGAAACATCTGTATTGTTGGGATTTTTCCCGGTAACGAAATCTCCTTGTGGAAACAGAAATTTATGAATATCACTCTTTGTCAGGAAGTTATTGCTGTCTTCAGTGACAATGGAAACCCCTGTACACTGAATCTGCTGTTCCTTGCGCAGGGTCAGCAGGATGCCCAAAACCACCAGCACCGGCAACACTACCCAGAGCCACTTTTTGATTCCTTTGGTGTTCATTGTCCTTGGCGTGTTTGATGCATTTCTTCGATTTCAGGAACCAGCGTATCAATATCTCCGGCTCCCAGAGTGAGCAATACTTCTGTCTCATGTTCCATAAGCCAGTCAATTACAGCATTTTTTGGCAATAAATTTTTTGGGGTTGTTGTGATCTTATCCAACAAAACCTGCGAGGTGATACCAGGGATGGGCTCTTCTCTGGCAGGATAAATGTCCAAAAGCACAATTTCATCCAGTTTGTCGAGACTTTTAGCGAAATCATCCATAAAATCCCGTGTTCTGGAGAAAAGGTGTGGCTGAAAGATGCCAGTGATTCTCTTTTCCGGCCAGATCTTACGCACTGCCTTAATGCAGGCATCCAGTTCCCGGGGATGGTGCGCATAGTCATCGATATAGACAAATCCGGGAGTATGAATCCGAATATCGAACCGCCTTACTACTCCCTTAAACGTTTCCAATCCTTCCCTGATCCTGGTGGTTGTTACACCGGCCCACATTGCTGCAACGGAGGCAGCCACTGCATTTTCAATATTATGCCTTCCAGGAATTCCCAATCTGATATCTCTTAGGGTTTCCTCTCCCAGTATAAGATCAAACAGCGCAGTTGCTCCTTCATCCCGGATGTTTTCGGCTCTGTACCAGGATTCCGTTGAATCGGCAGAATAATGCCGCACCGGTCTGCCGAAGTCAGAACTTACGGTGGGTCCTACGAGTACCGGTGACTCCGGGCTGCTGAGACGGCTGAAGGCGGTAAATGCAACCAGCATCGAGGTGTGATCATGATAGATGTCCAGATGGTCAGCATCTGTTGAGGTTATTACTGTAAAATCAGGCTTCAGATGCAGAAATGAGCGGTCGAATTCATCTGCCTCAACCACCATGTAAATGCTCCCGGGGGTGTAGATAAAATTGTTGCTGTAGTTCTTCGTAATTCCACCGATAAACCCGGTGACCGGTACCCCTGCATGTTTCAGCAAATGGGTTATCAGGGCAGTGGTGGACGTTTTTCCATGCGTTCCGGCAATGGCAATGGTTTTGTGGCTTTTCGAAAGCAACCCGAGGAGGGCAGCCCTCTTCAAAATGGGGATGTTTCCCTTTTCTATTACCTTCCGTTCGTTGAGGGATGATGGAATGGCTGGGGTAAGAACTACCAGGTCTGTGTCTGATGGAATCTGGCCGGGATCATCTTCATAGTGAATTATCATCCCTTCGTTTTCAAGTGCTTTCGTGAGTGGGGTAGAGGTTCTGTCGTAGCCATGCACCTTTTTGCCCTGCAGAATAAACCACCTTGCAAGACCGCTCATACCAATGCCACCGGCTCCCAGAAAATATACGGTTTTCACCTTGAGGGGATCAATGTCTGCT
>CAZJZF010000436.1:0-1645 GCA_964550385.1 uncultured Lentimicrobiaceae bacterium
TTAACCCACTCCTCAGGATTGTAGTTTTCAGCTTTAAAACGTTCAATCTGCTGCATGTAAACCTCGTGCGGAATGCGTTTGTTGTGGAACGACCACGATTCGCTTACTCCGTCTACCGCATAGATGCCCCAATGTATGAAGATGCCGAGGCGGGCATTGGCGAACCAGTCGAGCTTTGCCAAAGAATCGGTTTGGGCAGCCAGGCCGGATGTCCATCCTGCAATAATTGCAATAATCAGAAGTAGTTTTCGCATCATATAGCATGTTTTCATTCAATCACTTCTGCAAATGAACAAAAAAAAGGCGCCCTTTCGGAACGCCTTTGCTTTTTCTTTTTCTGATTATTCAACAATCATGTGAAACTCCTTTTTGTCGTTCCCATCCATGTAATAATACCAGAATTGATCAGTCTCGAGCCTCTGGATAAATAAAGTGACAGACGACTGGTTATCCACACCGGTGATGCGAACCTCCTCGTTGTCATTCTGAAAAGTCCAGGTTCCTGTACCATCCACCAAACCAGCATCGTAGGAATAATCTCCCCCTTCGGTGAAGGTTTCGGTATAACCGGTAACCAGTGATGTGAAATCGGTTCCGTTGATCTTGTAATTATCCACTTTCCATGTTTTCGAAATCCGGTCTGTTTTGGATTTCAGGCTGAAAATGGGGCCATCAGGGTACTTCTGACAACTCTGGGTTAAAGGAAGAAAGACGGCAGCCATCAGAACCAATGCCATCATTTTAACAGTTTGCTTCATTGCTTGTGTTTTTTTGGTGAAAGAATTTCCACGACACAAAAATGCAACAAACCAGAAGGGATTGCATTACACAACTTTGGGTATCTGTTACATAATTCGCAGTTGATACCCCAGGAGGGTGAAACCGGAAGGTTTTACTTCAACGACTTCAGTGCTGCCTCGTAATCGGGTTCCTGCACGATGTCGGGGACCTGTTCGGTATACACCACTTCGCTGATATTGTTCAATACTAAAACCGCTTTCTCCACTTTCCCGGGCTAACAGAGGTATGAAACAATGCCCATACTTTAATCACCCTGAATTTCTCATCTATGGTAAAATGCACCATATAAGGGAATTTCTTCATGGGCAAGCATCTGACATTGTCATAACGGATTTGGAACACAGGATTTTTCTCAAGCAATCTAAAATGCTTGTGAACCGCTTCTTCAAATCTTCTGCCTAATCCTGGCTCCTGTTCATCATAGTAATCAATTGCTTCCTGAATATCTTGTATGGCATCAGGGTGTATAACAATTGAATAAATCATTTCTGTTGATTGTCATTAAAGGAAAGCTTTTTTCTTGCTTCATTCCATAAAAGCATCTCTTCCTCCACAGCATTCTGCATGCGATCCCTCACAACCATCTTATGATTATCAGGTATTTCAGTTTCCACAGAAACCTCAAAATTCAATTGCCGAATTAGTTCCATAAAAAAACTATATCTGGCTTCAGGAATTTTTAACGTGATAATTTTCATAAAAATAAGGATCTAAATATCAGATTCAAAACTCAAAAGTACTACAAAATCATCAATACTGCACAACAATCTTGTACATGAATTTGAAATACTCCTCCCTTTGAAGGATCTTCTTTTCTGCGAATCTCGGCGAAAATTTCTGCGCT
>CAZJZF010000436.1:1655-2742 GCA_964550385.1 uncultured Lentimicrobiaceae bacterium
TGCGAGAAACCTGTTACAGTGCCTTCAGCGCTGCCTCGTAATCGGGTTCCTGCACGATGTCGGGGACCTGTTCGGTGTACACTACTTCGCCATCTTCGTTCAGCACGACAACGGCACGGCTGTGCAAGCCTGCCAAAGGGCCATCCTGAATATCAACACCATATCCGATGCCGAAGCTGCCATCCCTGAAATCGGAAGCAGTAATCACATTATTGAGTCCTTCGGTGCTGCAGAAGCGACCATGTGCAAAGGGCAGGTCTTTGGATACACAAACCACTGCGGTATTTTCGAGGCCTGCTGCGAGCTGGTTGAACTGCCTCACCGAAGCAGCGCAAACACCCGTATCGAGACTAGGAAAGATGTTGAGCACTACCCTTTTACCCTTCAACTCATCGAGGGTAAGGGGTGAAAGGTCCGATTTTACGAGGTTGAACGCCGGCGCCTGGGTGCCGTTGGCCGGCAGGTTGCCGGTGGTGTGGATGGGGTTTCCATTAAGATTGATTTGTGCCATTGTTTTTGATGTTTAGTCGTTTATTTGTTTATTTGTTTAGTTGTTTAGTCGTTTAGTCGTTCGAGTGTTCGAGTGTTCGAGTGTTCTTTCGTACAGTCGTTCTTTCGTACAGTCGTTCTTTCGTACAGTCGTTCTTTCGTACAGTCGTACAAACAAATACAGGGTAGGTTTGTTCGGGGTTGGTTATCTGTAATCGTATTCCTGTACCACCTTTTCATTTTTATCAAGCATGGTGTATTTGGTCTTTTTCCCGTCGAAGGTATACTCATACCTGATGATGGCATAGCCATCCTTCGAATCAGATAATACTCCATTGGTATCATAACACATTGTTTCCACAAGCCGATCCTGGTCATCGTAGCGGTATTTCATTGCAGACAAACCTGTATAGGGTGAGGCTGCGGGACTTCCATCTGTGCCATAGTAAGATTCTTCTATTTTCCTTCCCAAGGCATCAAAGCGCAACCTGTGGATCGCATAGAAATCAAGCTGTAAAACCGGTTTCTCATCCGCTCCGAAAAATTGCTCCTCAATCACGTTTCTTTGATCATCGTATATCTTCTTTACATAAGCATA
>CAZJZF010000437.1:0-2742 GCA_964550385.1 uncultured Lentimicrobiaceae bacterium
CAGCACTTTATCAATAGTAAAATGTTGCCCCGTGAATCTAACGGGCAGTTTATTTGTAAACATCCGGTGTGATGCGTCCTGATAAAGGTACGAAAATTGTTAGCGGAGATTTTGCGGGAGAAGTTCTTCGAGACGTTGGATCGAATGATCAGGGATACGTTCAAGAACAGTTTTTAACCAGTTGTAGGGTTCAATTCCGTTGAGTTTGCAAGTTGCAAAAAAGGAATAGATCATGGCAGCACGCTGGGCAGCTTCATGGGAGCCGGCGAATAAATAATTTTTGCGACCTAATGCCACCGGGCGGATCGTGTTTTCGATCAAATTGTTATCGATTCGATAGATTCCGTTTTCGGTGTACCTGATAAGCCTTGGCCAAAGGTGTAATGTGTAGGCAATGGCTTGCCCGATTGCGCTTTTGGGTAAAACTGTCAGGATGTTTTCTTTGAGCCATGCATGGATTTCATCAAGTATCGGGATCGCCTCACTATGTCGTAATTCCAGACGCATTCCATCATCAAGATTCTGATCATCAGCCTGGCGTTCGATCCGATATAACTTCTGGATTTTACCAAGCATATATTCAGCCCGGATTTTATCATTCAGTTTAGCCTCATCAAACTTCCGGCGCACATGGGCAAAGCAGGCCAGCAGAGTTAAATTGTATGGTTCTCTTTCAAATATATCGTATGCAGAGTAGCCATCACACTGGAGTGTTCCTGAATATTGTGCAAGGAGTTCTTTTGGTCCTTCTTGTCCGCGTCCTTTGCGGTAGTCAAACAGAACCAGTTTTAGCGCATGCGAGAAATAAACCCAGAAATACCCTTTGTGTGTGGCCCCCGGTTTATCATCTGTTAAAACCGGGATAGGTGTTTCATCGGCACTGAGATAGTGCGATATTAAAAGTTCCTTCTTCAAACAATTATACAAGGGTTCCAGAAGGTTGCAAACTGCCCGGAACCAATCATTTATGGTGCTTTCTGAAAGATCAATACCTTGTCTTTTGAAAATCTGCCGCTGTCTGTAAAATGGAAGGTGATCCACAAACTTGCTGATAATCAGAAAGGCCAGTAAACCGGCACTGGCATAACTGCGTGGAATTGGCAACGAAGGAAGGTCAGCTATAACAATCCCCTGGTCTTGGGGAAGCAGGTATTTATACCGTATGATGCAAAGTACAACGAACTTCGATTCTCTGTAATCGAGTAGTTCTGTTCTGACTTCTCCAATTTTTACTGCACCTGTTAGATCCCCATCAGGAATCAGAACCACTTCCTCGCGTTCCAGTGTATCTGGAAATCCATTGCGTCCATGTCCTTTAGAACCACCTTTTTGCCTGGTATAGCTTATTTGTTCGGTTTTTGGTTCCGGACCAGTGGTATTCTCCAGTCCGAGATCAAGCGATAGCTGAGCACTGTCTGCCGGCACAAAACGCTCGCTTTTTGCCCCAAAAATATACTTCTTTATTTTTTCCAGTTCGTGCTCCAGAAGTTCCATTCTTGCTTGGTCAGCTTTGAGTTTTTCAAACTCCTTCCTGGAAATCAGAACCTGGTCATTGGGGTCAAAAGGTGGTATTTTGTTTGCATCAACCATGAAATAAAGATACAACAAAAAACCGTCAAAACGCCTGAAAACACTGATATTTTAGACAGTTTTTATCAACACATTTTTGTCAATAAACCGCTTTCTGGTCCGAATATGTTGCAAGGAAATACCCTGAACCATCATTACTAACTCCGACCAGTTAATAACCATCGAAGAATTGTTAATAGCACTCAATGGAAGCTCAAAAGTCCCCTGTTCGAGTCTTTTGTAATACAAAATGAAGCCTCCAAAATCCCACCGTAAAAGCTTCATCCGGTTACGTGGACGGTTGATGAAAATGAAAACTTCGCCCGATAAGGGATTACGCTGCATACCCATCTCAACCAACAGACACAAGGCATCGAAGCTCTTACGCATATCGGTGGGCTGACTGTACAAGTAATACCGGCTGGATGAATCCAGGGAAAACATCAGACCAGATTCAAAAGCACCCGGATGGTGGTAAGACTCGCCGATTTGCCGAGTTCGATGCGCACGCCGTTGGGATAATGGAGTGTTACCAGGCAATCAGCATGCGTGTCCGTTGTTCGGGATACAGATCGAATCTGAACAAATCCCACCGGATTTTCCTTTTTCCCTTCCTGAAGCTTTTTTCTCCAATATTGGAAGGTTGGCAGCAAGATCCCTTTTTGTTGACAGAATGCTTTCTGGGTCAGTTGCGCATTTTCATACTCTTCCATAAGTATTTGCATCTCCTGTTGTCGTTGATCGTGTCGGCGCATAGTTCTGTTCTTTGAACCTACAAAGCTCCACAGAAGATATCGCACTGTCAATACGCATCAGACCGGAGGCTTACGCTTTCGCAGCCATTTTCATGGCAACAGCTTTTGATCCGTCGCTTTCTTCATAAGTCATACCATTCGGATCAATAAACTTTATCGGATTATCCGCACAAAAAACAAACGGACTCAGGCCCGGATATTTATCCGCCATCGGATCCACCCCGAGCCAGATGCTGGTTTTGGGATCATAATAGCGGGCACCGTAGTAATAGAGATCGGATTCGTTGTCCTGTTCTTTGGCGTTGAACTTATATCGGGTAAAGAAAGAACCGACATTTTCTTCCACAAAGGTCTCGCCGAAAGGAAAATACTCGAGATGCCGGGAAGTAAGATCGGTATGGGAAATGGAATTCTTCAT
>CAZJZF010000438.1:0-2734 GCA_964550385.1 uncultured Lentimicrobiaceae bacterium
TTATATTTACTAACAGCCACAAAGATACACATTTGTTCAGGTCATTGGCTTAGCCCGGTATGCCTGATTTGGTTCAATTCATCCGCACTCAACAATCCACTTTTAAAAAGATGCAGGTATTCATCCGATACCAGGCTCCCGAAGATCATAATGTCATCGGAATTGAGGGTAACCTGCACCCCGGCATCGTACAACTTCCTGATTGGATGCGCTTTGTGATCCATTACCCTTGAGAGCCTGATGTTGCTTGTTGGACAGACGTTCAGCACAATCCCTTCGGCAACCAGGCGGTGCATTACCTCTGGTGAAGATGCTGCGGCAATGCCATGCTGAATCGCATCAGGCTGAAGGATGTCCAGATCTTTTGCCATATCTTTTGCCGTGCCAAATTCGCCGGAGTGGATCTTACACTTCATGCCCAAGGCTTTGGCTTTCCGGTACACCTCGCGGTACACCTCAGGCGGCCGGGCATTTTCGGTGCCATACAGGTCGATACTGCTAAAAACGCCGGCTTCGATACAGGTCATGGCTAAAGGAAGGATCGTTGCAGGATCGGCATCACGGGCAATACCCAGCTCCGGCCTGAAACGGATCTCAGGGGCTACTACCCGGTGGGCTTCAGCGATAAAGCCTGCAAAAAGCACTGGGTCATTGCCATAATGTTCAATGAATGATACATCAACACTCATTTCCAGCAGGGTGATGCCATCGTTCCAGGCTTCTGCCAGTGCCGCTTTCAGGGCAAACTCAAAACAACTTTTATCGCTGTACAGGGTTTTCAGCTCATCAACAATCCATTGGTTCATCGGAGCCAGCGACTCCATCATCAATGGGGGAGGGGTGATTTTTTTACCAACCCACTTCTCCAGCATCTCCAGCCGGTACGACAATCCCGCATGACAATGCAGATCGCTTCGGGGAACGGTTTGAAGCAATGCCCTGTTGTCCGTTTCAAGGGCCCGGATAAACCTTTGATCTTCCAACTGCATAGGCCTTTAATAAAAAACGATAACTGCAGGGGCAATTATCGTGATTTGGGGTTGAGGTCTCGAGCGGATTCGAACCGCTGTACGCGGTTTTGCAGACCGCTGCCTAGCCACTCGGCCACGAGACCCTTATTACAGCGGTGCAAATATACCGTTTTTCTGAGATATACAACAAAAATATCAGGGTGTCATCCTGTTCCTGTTCCTCACGCTGTTCCTCACACTTCCTTCTCTCCTCACTCCTCCAGCGTAACACTCACGGCATCCATCTTGCCTCCCAGTGGTGGGTTCAGCTTGGCTACAGTTATGGTAATCCAGGTCACCTGCGGAAACTTTTCTTTAACCACTAAAAGGATGCGCCGGGCTACATGCTCCAGCAGCTTCGAATCCTGCTCCATCTCTTTCTTTACAATTCTGTACAATGCCTGATAATCAAGCGTATCGTGCAACCGGTCGCTCTGTTCTGCTTCCCCGGTATCTGCCTCCACACTCAGATCCACCCTGAAATGGGTACCGATTTTCTGCTCCTCGGCAAAATGACCGTGAAAGCTGTAAAATTCCATCCCCTCCAATGTGATTGTTGCCATAGTGTGATAAATATTTTTTAACCTTAATTTTTATTTGTCCATCATCGGATTGGAAAAGAAGTAATTCTCTGTAAATTAATCTTTTAATTTATTAAGGGATGTATTCATTGCCAAGGATTTCAGGTGACTTATTGCTGTTTGATTAAGCTTTATCAATCTTTCAGATTGCTTCAAGCTCATTTTGATAAACTCTGCGTTTAGACTCTCTAAATTTGCCATTACCAAAAGTTGCTCAATGGTGCAATAATCCCTGATATTACCTTCTGCATCGGGATTTTCGTCTCTCCATTGTTTAGCTGTTTTACCAAACAATGCCACATTCAGCACATCGGCTTCGTTGGCATAAATATGGCTGATTAGTTCTTTGCTCAGACTTTCAGGGATGATATTTTCTTTGATGGCATCGGTGTGAATGCGGTAATTGATTTTAGCAAGCAGGCGATTGAGACTCCAATTGAGTTTTAAACGGTCGTTTTCCTCTTCTTTGAGCCGTTTAAATTCCTTGATGAGATAAACTTTAAACTCCGGACTAATCCACATCCCAAATTCAAAAGCGATATCAGCGTGTGCGTAGGTGCCACCATATCTTCCGGCTGTGGCTTTCAATCCTATGGCATTAGTTTTTTCAGTCCATTCTTTTACACTTATTTTATAGCTGTTAAGCCCTGCCTGACTTTTAATTATGGCGAATTCGCCATAATTAAAATTGGGGTTGTTGACTGACTCCCATATACCCAAAAACTCCACAGTATTGCGGTTTCGCAACCAGTCGGATATAAAAAAGTCTCCATCTTTGGCTTTTAACATGTCAGTCAATGAAATATAATCGCCTTGGGCCTCTTTCAATATCGTAATGCTTGTGCCTTTTACATCTATTTTATTACTTTTTCCCATGTACTATTCTCAATTTTAAATTTGCTTTTTGATTTCTCTGGCTTATGATTCTATTTTCTTTGTATAGGTTAATATCTGCTCTGCCACTTTGAGCGCCTCGAAACCAAATTCTTCCTTCCCTACCTCATTGAGTATCTTTTCGCTGAGAAAATCCACCACAAGTTCTTCCGCATTGCCATGATAGAGGTCTGCCAGTTTCAGCACCAGCTCTTTGTTGAGTTTGCGTTCGCCACGTTCCATCTTGCTCAGGATGGCAACATCTACATC
>CAZJZF010000439.1:0-292 GCA_964550385.1 uncultured Lentimicrobiaceae bacterium
GGTTGATGCTTAAGGACAGTGCGTTGACACTTCGCCTTGGCGATGACAATGAGATCCGTTTCAGCTCCGATCAGTTGCCGCTGAAGCCAACCCATTCGTACGAGAATGTGCAGATGGATGCTGCCAAGGTGTACATTCGGGCCATGAAATGGCTTGAGCAGGAGGCCAGGCTGCTGGCCAACTGAGTAGAATGCCAGTGGCGCAAGTAAAAGCTCTGCCTGGCTGACCGTTCAAGGCGATTCAAGGCAGGCCAATGTGCTTGCTGCGTCTATGGAGTTTGGTGGGCGATCAG
>CAZJZF010000439.1:302-2734 GCA_964550385.1 uncultured Lentimicrobiaceae bacterium
CCCTCGCTGTGCCTTGATTCCACCGGTCAAGGGATGCTTGATCACCTGCATTTCAGTCACAAGATCAGCGGCGTCGATCAGTTGTGCCGGAGCATAGCGACCGGTGATAACCACGTGCTGTTCCGGGTTGCGATGGGCGAGTACCTGCAGGCAGGGTTCGAGTTCGAGCATTTTGTAGTGGAGCAGATAGGTAAATTCGTCAAGCACCACGGTATGGTAGGTGCTGCCAGCTATCGCCGAACAGGCTAAATCCCAGGCCGTTCGGGCCAGTCGTGCATCCTCTTCGATATTTTCAGACTTCCAGGTAAATCCCTTGCCCATGACATGGAAGTCGATGAGTCCTGCAAACCGTTTGACTGCCTCAAGCTCGCCATACTTCCAGCCGCCTTTGATGAATTGAATAAAGCACACCTTCAGGCCATGACCGGCAGCCCGCATGGCCATGCCTAAGGCTGCGGTGGTTTTTCCTTTACCATTTCCCGTGAACACGAGCAGCAATCCCTTGTCGGGCATGTTCCTTCCTCCGATGTTGTCTGGTCAACACTTTTTTGCTCATAGAGAATTCGCGTCTCCACAGCACTGAAACGCTGTGCGTATCAGTGCAAGCGGCTATCTTTGCCGCTCGAAAAGTTCGTGCATCCGGTCAACATGACTGCCGGCCCAGTAAATATGGTCACAGGTTCGGCAGATGTGGAAATCGTTGTAATAGCGGATGGTCAGCGGTTTGAGCCGGTGCAGAATAGTTGCCTTGTCTACAGCTTCAAGTGGTTGGTTGCATACAAGGCAACGGGTTAAGCCGTGGTTGATTCGGTTGATGCCAAACAGGTCAAGCACTTCAGCCAGTTGGGCAAACGGTGCGACGGCCCGGATAGCCCTGCCAAAGACAACTGGTTTGCGTTTGAGCAGGTCCAGATTCCTGGTCAGCAGGACACGTGGTTCCCGTTGCAAGGCTGCCATGATCTCACCATCGTTCAAGTCGGGCTCATGCAGAGTATCAAACCCGGCCATGCGTAGATAGCGGGACAAACGGCCAACAGTGCGGTCGGTAAGAAAGCGGAGAGCCGGAAGAGGTTGGGGGCGCAGCAACGTAGCTTGTGAGATGTCCCAGGGAGGATTGATTGGGGCAATCTCATAGACCTGGCCGGGACCGATTAGCCAATCGAAATCAACCGGCTGTCCATCACAGAGGATATGGCCAATTTCAGTGTGCGGAGGGCCGAAGGCCTCAATTACATCCTTGATCGAAGCTGATCGTGTGAAAGGTTGAACAATCGGATCCACACCTCGCCAACGGCTTCTCAGCAGCTGTGACAGGGTGCCTTGAAACCAGTAGCGGATGTGCATGCCGGGATCCTCATTACCCGTGCACGGCGCTCAACTCCGACGGGGTCAGTTGGTGAGTTCAATCTGGTTTGAGAAGGCCTCGGCAGGCATTTGCTCGAACGGTTTTTCACAAAACTCCATTTTGATCAAATATCGCCCGGCGGGCAGGTACGCCGGCAGGCTTGTGGTGAGCGAACGCGCGGTCTTGCGATCTCCGATCCGATAACAGTCAGATTCTCCGGCCCGATCGAGGCGGACAGTTGTCACCGGCGTACGGTTGTCATCGGCACGAAACACCTGTGCCGTTGGATGAACACCAAAATCAAAACTACTGAGACCGGAAAAAGAGAGTCGCACCTGATCCTTCTTCTTGTAACGGTCGAAGTTGGTGAACAGATAGACATGACGGTTGTAATCCGGTTCTTTGGCGCGGGTTCCGGAGGTCGCTGCTTCCCAGAACCGTGGGCGCCCTGCATCAAGATGAACGATCTTGTCGCCGTAATGGCCAATGCCGCAACAATTCTTCTCTTTGACGGTTTTCCAGATTTTTTTGCCGGCTACCCCTTGCAGCCAGAAATCGACAGCCAAACCATCCTGGTGGGTGCTGGTGCGGGCGGCATTGTTGCCGTTTTCCCGTATTTTTTCATTATATTCAGGGCTACGGTAGGCTGATTCGATGTTGATCGTTTTTCCTGGGGCCAACCGGTCGGCAAAGTAGCTGAGCATGAACAGCAAGCGTGGAGATACGTGATCTCCTGTGCCTTCAGAGGGATAGCCAAAGACCCAATCCACCTTGTCAAACGCCTCGTTGTTGAAAGAGCCGTCTTTGTTGAGCAGGCTGACCTTGGCTTCACGGTTATTGCGCAGATTCTTCAAATGCATGGTGCCGCTGCCCATGAGAAAGAAACGACCAGGCTGGTTTGCGGCCATGGTATCGATGGGAGAGGTGAAGAAATAGGTCAACAATATGGACACTGCCATGGTGAGGGCGTAAAACAGACGGTTCATGGGTGAATTCGTTTCCCTGATGACTGATGGTTCGGGTTGCTGATCGACGAAATAAGGGCCAGTAAAGAACAAGGCAGCTTAATCGGGCAGGTTGTCGATGG
>CAZJZF010000440.1:0-2731 GCA_964550385.1 uncultured Lentimicrobiaceae bacterium
CCTGTTTACCAGATGAAATCCGATAAATCCAGCGGCTCCGGTAACAAGGATCTTTCTCATGGATTGATGGATAGGTTTTTTTGCGGATTGCCTACAGGCTCCAGTAAGGGATGTTTTTAATTTTGTTTCGGTACACGCCCTTTACGTCCACCAGAATTCCGTTCTCATTCAGCAGCGACTGGAAATACCCTTCTCCCAGGTTTGCGTATTCACGGTGTGCCACAGCCACGATAACGGCATCGTATTTACCCATCGGGGTCGCTTGCAGTTCAACACCATATTCATGCTCCATCTCGGCAGAACTGGCGTGCGGATCCACTATTTCCACATGCACTCCGTACGACTGCAGTTCGCGGTACACATCCACCACCTTCGAATTCCGGATGTCGGCTACATCCTCCTTAAAGGTGGAGCCCATGATCAGAACCTTGGTGTTGAGTACCGGTTTACCGGCCGCAATGATTTTCTTCACGGTTTGCTTGGCTACGTAAAACCCCATTGAATCGTTCACGAACCGTCCGGAATTGATGATTTGGGTATGGTACCGAAGCTTCTTGGCTTTGAACGACAGGTAGTAAGGATCCACCCCGATGCAATGCCCACCTACCAGCCCCGGGTAAAATTTCAGGAAGTTCCATTTGGTGCCGGCTGCTTCAAGCACGTCATAGGTATTGATACCCATGCGGTTAAAGATGATTGAGAGCTCGTTCATCAGGCCGATATTCACATCCCGCTGGGTATTTTCGATGATCTTGGCAGCTTCCGCCACCTTGATCGATGAAGCGCGATGGACTCCGGCACGGATCACCAGCTCATAGGTTTTTGCCACCTGCTCGAGGGATTCGCTGTCGCAGCCTGAAACTACCTTCACAACACTGGTAAGGGTGTTCACCTTATCGCCGGGATTGATCCTTTCCGGAGAGTATCCCACCTTGAAATCGTGGGGGAACTTCAGCCCGCTCATCTTCTCCAGCACCGGCACGCAATCTTCTTCTGTGGCTCCGGGATACACCGTGGATTCGTATACCACATAATCCCCCTTTTTCAGAATTTTGCCCACCGACTCGCTGGCGCGGATCAGGGGAGTAAGATCGGGCATATTGGAGTCGTCGATCGGCGTTGGCACAGCAATAATATGGAAGGAGGCGCCTTTCAGATCGTTGAGGTCGGAGGTAAAAACGATGTCGCAGCCTTTGAAAGCCTCATCTGGCAGCTCCCGGCTGGGGTCCACGCCCCGCTGCATCATCTCCACACGGTCCTGCCGGATGTCGAACCCGATCACCCGCACTTTCCTGGCAAACTCAAGCGCGATCGGCAAACCCACATACCCCAGCCCAATGACCGAGAGGGCAGTCTCTTTTTTTAATAATCTGTCGTAAATATTCATGTCTCTTTTCATGTATGCTGATGGATAAACCCTGTTTGTCAAACAATTACAACCCTTTTGGTTTCATGGCGTAAATCCTTTCAATGATCTCTACAACTTTCAACCCCTCAAGGGCGTTTGTGGTGATGCTGCTGCGCCCTTTGAGTGTATTTACCACATTTTCAATTACAAAATGGTGGTTTGCTGCGGAGCCTTTGTACTGTCCATAGTCGTTGGCAGGGGACACAGGACCCAGCTCAGGCATCTCATAACCATCTATGTGACAATACTCTACCTCGTTCATATATTGCCCGCCCAGTTTTACACTTCCCCGGTCACCGATGATGATGATACTGCTTTCCAGATTCTTATCCCAAACAGCGGTGGAATAGTTGATAGAACCCATTCCTCCGTTGATAAAACGGAATGATATGATTCCGGAGTCCTCGAACTGGATGGTGTCATCGTGATTAAAATTCTGGAAAATCGCACGTATATCGTCGATATCGCCGAAAAGCCAGTACATGATATCAATAAAATGGGAGAACTGGGTAAAGAGGGTGCCACCATCGAGGTCGCGGGTTCCCTTCCATCCCCCCTTTTTGTAATATCGTTTATCGCGGTTCCAGTAGCAGTTGAGCTGTACCATGAAAATCTTACCCATTACGCCCCGTTCCACCACCTCTTTTATCCACTGCGATGGCGGGCTGTAGCGGTTTTGCATCACGGTAAACACGTTTTTGGATACCTGCAGCGATTTGAAGATCACCTTCTCGGCATCTGATTTTGACAATGCGAGGGGTTTTTCACATACCACGTGCTTTCCGTAATCGAGGGCGATTAGAGACTGACTGGTATGGATACCATTGGGTGTGCAGATGCAAACCACATCTATGTTGTCCTTCATCTGCTCCATCATCTCCTCCATCGAAGAGAAGAAGGGTGCGTTGAAATGGTCGATGTTCAGCTCTGCGGAGGGCAGTATGTCGCACAAAGCCACCAGCGTGGCTTCGGTGTTTCTGAGTACCATTTCCGCATGACGCTTGCCGATATGTCCGCAACCTACCACTGCAAAACGAACCTGATTTTCGATATGTACCATCATCAAACTAAATTTTTAAAACCTGTTGATTTTCCAATTTGTATTGTTCCCCCGACTCGGGGCAGACCGCCAATCCCGAATTATCGAAATTCAGTCTGTGGCCGTATGCACTTACCCATCCGATCTGCCTTGCCGGATTGCCCACCACCAGCGCATAGGGAGGCACATCTTTGGTTACCACAGCTCCGGCTCCAATCATAGCATAGGCCCCTATCTCATTGCCGCACACGATGGTGGCGTTGGCGCCGACGGAGGCCCCCCGC
>CAZJZF010000441.1:0-330 GCA_964550385.1 uncultured Lentimicrobiaceae bacterium
AATATCTTCCAGGGCCAGTTTCCGGTCTATATTATGAATAATGTATACTTTCAATCCCGATTTGTTGACAACCGATTTGACTACCATATCATTCGGCCGGATGATGTCGTTTTCTTCAACATACTGCTGGATAAGCTTCAGGAAGGGTTCGCCGTATTTGTGTGCTTTCCCGGTGCCCACGCCGGTGATTTGTAACAGCTCTTCGGATGTAATGGGGTATTGGATGGCCATATCCTCCAGCGACGGATCCTGGAAGATCACAAACGGAGGCAGGTTCTCCTTCCGGGAGATCTCTTTGCGGAGGTCCTTCAGCATCGCGAACAGGTTCTT
>CAZJZF010000441.1:340-2727 GCA_964550385.1 uncultured Lentimicrobiaceae bacterium
ATCGGCCGTGCTGGTTTTGTGGGCCCCTTCCATGATATCCTCTTCTTCCTCCAGGTTGTCATAGTCCCGATCATGCGTGAGCATGATGCTGTAAGGTTTCTTCAGGAATTTATGGCCTTCCTTGCTGATTTTCAGGATGCCGTAATTTTCGATATCCTTTACCAGCAACTGGCTGATAAGCGCCTGGCGGACCGCAGCGTTCCAGAACCGTTCATCCTCATCGGCCCCTTTTCCGAATTCTTCCAGCACATTGTGCTTGTAAGATTTCATCGTGGTAGAGTTCTTGCCGATGATGATATTGACGATATGTTTTGCCTTAAATTGTTGTTTGACGGCCAGCACCGTTTCGATCACAAGTTTGATGTAGTCTTTACCCTCGAATTTTGCTTTGGGATGAAGGCAGTTGTCGCACGATCCGCAGTTCTCCTTGGGGAATTCCTCCCCGAAATAATGCAGGAGAAGTTTATGCCTGCACACGGCTGATTCGGCGTAAGCAACCGTTTCCTGCAACAGCTCCTTGGCGATCTCCTGCTCGGCTACAGGCTTGTCTTTCATGAATTTCTCCAGCTTCAGGATATCGTCGTAACTGTAAAATGCGATGCAATTACCTTCGCCGTCATCCCTGCCGCACCGACCAGTTTCCTGGTAATAGCTTTCCAGGCTTTTCGGCATGTCGTAATGGATAACATACCGGATATCGGGCTTGTCGATTCCCATCCCGAATGCAATAGTGGCTACAATCACATCGACATCCTCCATCAGGAACCGGTCCTGGTTTGATTTGCGGGTATTCGATTCCAAACCCGCATGATAGGGTAAAGCCTTGATACCATTGACCACCAGTGTCTCGGCCATCTCTTCCACCTTTTTCCGGCTCATGCAGTATACGATGCCTGATTTCCCCATGTTGGCCTTGATATACTTAATGACATCCTTTGCGACGTTTTCCGTCTTGGGCCTGATTTCATAATAAAGATTAGGCCTGTCGAATGATGATTTGAAGATCGTCGACTGGGGTATCTCGAGGTTCTTGATGATATCCTGCTGAACTTTGGGCGTAGCCGTAGCGGTCAGGGCAATGACGGGCACATCCTGCCCGATGGTTTCGATTATAGGCCTGATCCTGCGGTATTCAGGCCTGAAATCGTGTCCCCATTCCGAAATGCAATGGGCTTCATCGATGGCATAAAAGGATATGTTTATATTGCGCAGGAACTCGACGTTGTCTTCTTTGGTAAGTGATTCGGGGGCAACATATAATAATTTAGTGTATCCTTCCACCAGGTCTTGCCTGACCTCTTTCATCTCCGACTTACTAAGCGAAGAATTCATGAAATGGGCCAGGTTATGGTCAGTGCCGTAGTTCCGGAGATTGTCAACCTGGTTCTTCATCAGGGCGATGAGGGGTGATACAATGATGGCTGTTCCTTCGCACATCATGGCAGGCAGCTGGTAACAGAGCGATTTGCCCCCGCCTGTGGGCATAATTACAAAAGTATCTTTCCTCGAAAGAAGATGTTTGATGATGATTTCCTGGTTCCCTTTAAAATTATCAAAACCAAAGACATCCTTCAGTACCTCCTTCATCGATAAGGCTTCCTTGACTATCATTAATGCAACCTAAAATTGAGTATCTTTGTCAGTAAATCAGAGTATCTATAACTATCGATAGCAGATTATATTTTTATAAATATACGATTTTTTGAAAAAAGCCAGACAAACATGATTTTTTTAACTTTTTTTAAAATATTTTCTCGAAAAATTAACAGACTGAAATACTGATTGTTTTGAAAACTTACGAAGAGATCAGGGAAATTGCGCAGCAAACTATCCGTGCCGAAAGAGATGCCATCAATGGTTTGCAGGATTCCATCGGCGACGATTTCGTAAGCCTGGTCCGGCTGATCCTCGAGAACCAGGGGCGTGTCATCATAACCGGAATCGGTAAAAGTGCCATCATTGCGGAAAAGATTGTATCGACACTTAACTCCACGGGCACCCCGGCCGTTTTTATGCACGCTGCCGATGCCATTCACGGCGACCTGGGCATTATACAGAAGGATGACATGGTGATCTGCCTGTCGAAAAGCGGTGAAACACCGGAAATCAAAGTCCTTATCCCTTTGCTGAAACACCGTGGAAACAAGCTTGCAGCCATCGTTGGGAACCCAGTGTCTTACCTGGCAAGGTCAGCCGATTTCGTGCTCAATTCTTCGGTGCCGAAAGAGGCTTGTCCGAATAACCTGGCCCCGACCAGCAGTTCTACTGCACAGCTTGTGATAGGTGACGCCCTGGCGGTGGCCCTGCTGGAATGCCGCGGATTTACCGCAGGCGATTTTGCCCGGCTGCACCCGGGCGGTTCACTGGGCAAACAGCTTTACCTGAAA
>CAZJZF010000442.1:0-2710 GCA_964550385.1 uncultured Lentimicrobiaceae bacterium
CCTATGACCTTGTATCATTGCCCCTCTATTTTGCCGGCAGACTTTCGGAGATCATCAGGTAGTGGTTACATTGAAGGTTCCCGCTTTTGGTTGTTTGTTGTTCGTTGTTCCCTTCGGCTCCCCTTCGGCTCCCCTTCGACTCTGCTCAGGGACCCGCTCAGGGACCGCGCTCAGGGCGAGTGTTGTTTGTTGTTCGTTGTTTTTCCCTGGAATTAGAAGCGCACGGAGGCTTATTTAATAAAAACACCTACCTTTGTACATAATGGAAAGCCCCGATAGAGATGCCCTGATTCGTCAATTGCTGTGGGATTACAGCTACTCCCCCGCGGAGTTGGATGAGGTATTGTCAGGAAAAAAGGATCATGCCGGGCATTTGACCAGAGATCTGATCATCCGAAGAATCCTTGAAACCTATCCGTGGTTTACCGTGATCCGGATCATTCCTCCTGAGCAGATTGCTCCCTTTCTGACCAGTGAACAAATCGCAAAGCTTCGTTCAAAATCATTGCAAAAACAATATGCATTCGTCAGCAAAAGACTTCATCAAGGTCTATAAACTGCAGGATCGGTTTCTGACATGGTTTGCCGAGCAATCCACACCGTTTTACCTTACCGGCGGTACGGCATTAGGCAGGTTTTACCTTGATCACCGGTACAGTGAAGATATTGACCTTTTTGTGCATCAGCATCCCGAATTCCTTAAACTGGTAGCACATCTTATCAATAATATTCCTAAAGAATGGAAATTGGATAAAACCCAGACGCTTATTACCGGGGATTATGCCAGGCTCTTCATTACTGATGATGACCTTGTAACATTGAAAATCGAATGGGTCAATGATGCCCTTTTTCGTCCGGATCAACCGTTGCAATATCCTTACGGACTGATTGATACTCCACTGAATATTCTTGCAAATAAACTCACAGCCATAATGGGCAGAGATGAACCCAAAGACCTCTTCGACATCGTTCATATCGCCCTCAACTACTCCTTCCAATGGGAGGAGCCTTTCTATGCCGCCAAACAAAAAGCACAACTCAATGAACTGGATGTGGCCGAACGGCTTACGACCTTTCCTGTGCAATGGCTTGACCAGGTAAACTGGCTGAAACCAGAGCAACCAACTACAGACTATCCCACACTGATCCAAACTATCGCTGACGATTTCCTGTTCAATAGGCACAACACTCTGGGCTATAATAAATTAGAAATACAGCGTGCAAAAGTTGAAATCCGATAACCGCGAGTGGCGGGACTAAGGGATTTCTGATGTTCGTTGTTGGTGTTTCAGATTACCTTTGGGCATAAAGTATTAACCATTTTCAATTGACAATTAACAATTGACAATTACCCATCAGCCAACCGCACAAACCCATGATGCCCCCGGAACTAAGCATCCTGATGCCGGTTTATAACGGTGCCCGTTATATTAAACCGGCCATCGAAAGTCTTTTACATCAGACCTTTACCGATTTCGAGCTGGTGGTTGTGGATGACGGCTCCACCGACCAAAGCCATGAGATTCTGGCGTCGTTCAGCGATCCGCGGATCAGGGTTCTGAGGAATGACTGCAACCGGGGCATCGTGTACAGCCGCAACCGGGCCCTTTCGGAAGCACGCGGGCGGTACATCGCGCCGTTCGATGCCGACGACATCGCCCATCCACGCAAGTTTGAGCGGCAGATCAGGTTTCTGGAGGAGCATCCGGCCTACGGCATGGTGGGGTGCCGTGTTTACCACATCGACCCGGAGGGGAGGAGGCTGAAAAGCCGGTGGCGGCTGGGTGCAGGCCCTGAGATGATACCTGCTCTTCAGCTTTTCAGAGCCTATTTCATTCAGTCGGCTGTGGTGTACCGCCGTGAGGCCATACCGGCGGGGGGCTATGCCGAGGGGTTTGAAATTGTTGAAGATTACATGATGTATTACGAAGTGGCGCAGCGGCATAAAACCATAAACCTGCCCGAATACCTGCTATACTACCGGATACATGAGGAGAGCATACAGCGCAAGCGGCGGGATGTACTGGTGGAATGTGAGCAGAAACTCTACCAATATATGTATGCGCCCCTGGAGATCGGCATCACCCCGGAGCGATACAGGGTTTTGCAGCACCTGAAGCACCGCAAGCCGTTGAACCTGCAGCAATACAAAGAAACCGGAGCATTTCTCCGGCTGATCCTGCAGCAGAACCGGATTCACCCGGTATATCCGCAGAAAGTCCTCTACAGGGTAGTGCTAAATCGCTGGCTGAAAGCCTCTTACAAGTATATATCAGGCTTTTTTCTTCCCCTTTCTGATGAGGCCGATGAGGATTAGTACGGCACCTGCCACTAAGCCTCCGATCTGCACCAGTCCGAAACCCTCTTTCGTTTCAAGCCCCAGAGAATCGAGAAACACTGCCACCAGCAGAATAATGACACCAGCAAAAAGAATCCAGAAATTTTTCATTGTCGTTCCTCCCTTTTGTTATCACATACCAAAGATACATTTTTTTCCAGATAATGCCCTTAAGTTTTCTCATTTTTGCACTGCAGGAAATATCGGTGTGTAAGGCTTCGATCTACCTGCATTATATCATTATAACGACTGTTTCATGCACCGCTTTTTACTTGTTATACTCTTTATTACCAGCCTGTTGACTGTTGTTGAAGCCCAAACTCCTGCCAGACCCATGTACACCGGAGGGATGATGATGATACAACCCGGCAT
>CAZJZF010000443.1:0-2704 GCA_964550385.1 uncultured Lentimicrobiaceae bacterium
TATTTTATAGTGCAAGCGTAAGATATTTTCAAATCACCTCCGTGCATCTGTCGGAACC
The DNA here is from genome assembly GCA_964550385.1 of uncultured Lentimicrobiaceae bacterium. Lineage (GTDB taxonomy): Bacteria > Bacteroidota > Bacteroidia > Bacteroidales > SKPS01 > SKPS01. The sequence goes on from CAZJZF010000443.1 coordinate 59, forward strand.
TCGAACCTTCTAACTGATGCCGAGCCGACAAGAATATCAGGTCTGGGTGCATCCCCTTTTTCTGCTCGTACAGCAGGTGCCGGGGTAAATTGGTATACACTGCTCTTTCATCCCAATAAGGTTCTGTTCTGTGCCAATAAATCGACCGATCCTGCGTTCGAACTCCTTCAATAAATAACATCGCTCTTTTTTGTAGGTTTGCAGCAGTTTAACAATATGGGCAGAAACAGGAAAATTTTTACAATGCGTGGATGGATATTGAAGTACAGGATATTCCTGATGCTCCTGGCGTTTATCACTTTATCGGCCGTTGCCTCAGCACAGAAACATGCTTTTTTGTTTGGTGTAGTGACCGATACTGCCGGGGTGGCGGTGGAGGGAGTAACTGTAGTGATCCCCAATACAGGTTGGCAGACATCCACCAATAACAAGGGAGAATATAGGTTAAAAACTCCTTACGATCAGTTGTTTACGGTTACATTCGGGCACACCAGTTTTGCCATGCATTTTTTTGAATTTAAGCTTAAACCCAACGAGGAGCGGCAATACCATGTAAGGCTTCTGCCCGGGACCACAACACTCCAAATCTACAGTGTTACCGCAGAAGCCGGGGATGATGGCGGAATGCGCAAGATACCGGTTAAATCGGCCGACCATATACCTTCTCTTTCGGGCAACGCCATTGAAGAATTGATCAAACGTACAGGTATGGGGGTTTACAGCCGCAATGAGCTAAGTTCCCAGTATTCGGTACGCGGAGGCAACTACGATGAAAACATGGTGTACGTGAACGGCATTGAGGTGATCAGACCCTTGCTGGTGCGTTCGGGACAGCAGGAGGGACTAAGCTTTGTAAATGCCGACCTCACGCAGTCGGTATGGTTCTCTGCCGGAGGGTATGGCGCTAAGTACGGCGACAAGATGTCATCGGTGCTCGACGCCACCTACCGGAAGCCCGATGCTTTTGCCGGCTCGGCAGAACTCTCGCTGCAGGGTGGTTCTCTGTCGCTGCAGGATATCAGCAAAGACAAAAATTTTACCTGGCTGCTGGGTGTGAGGCAAAAATCCAATCAATATGTGCTGAGTTCACTGGAAACCACCGGGGATTACAAACCTTCCTTTACCGACGTTCAGGCTTACCTTACCTATACCTTACCCGACAACCGATCAACCGTCTCATTTCTGGGTAATTATGCCAGAAACCGCTATGCTTTCAGGCCCGAGGATCGCGAAACCCGGTTTGGCACCTGGAACGAGGTGCTCCGGTTAAAGGTGTATTTTGAAGGACAGGAGGTGGACATGTTCGAAAGTGGATTCGGCGCCCTGGACTTCACATGGCGCCCGCTCGACAGCCTTTCTTTATCGGTTGTGGTATCAGCATTTCGTTCAAACGAATTTGAAACGCTGGATATTCTGGGTCAATACTGGCTTGATGAGCTCAACATGAATCTGGGGTCTGATGAGTTTGGCGAAGTGGCTTTCAACCGGGGGGTTGGCACCTTCCTCAACCATGCGAGGAACTACCTCGAAGCCGATATCGTGAATGCAGAGATCAAAGGGCAGTACAGCACCGATAAAAATTTTCTATGGGAATGGGGTATCAAAGCTCAGCAGGAAATGATTAACGACAAGCTGCTCGAATGGTACATGGTGGATTCGGCAGGCTATTCACTCCCCCACCCTTCTGACAGCGTCGGGTACACTGATCCAACTGTACAACCCGATCCGGATCTGGTACTAAAAGAATATCTTACCTCGGACATTGACCTGAATACCCAGAGAATCACTGCCTATTTGCAAAATACATGGAAAAGCCGCAGCCGCCCCGGAAAACCCTATGTTATGCTAAACACAGGGATCCGCACCCAGTACTGGAGTTACACCGGTGAGTGGCTCTTCAGTCCCCGGGCTACCCTTACCCTTAAGCCTGGACGACGCTCGAACCTGCTATACCGCTTTTCTGCCGGCCTGTACTACCAACCCCCTTTCTACAGGGAAATGCGCGACCTGGATGGCACACTCAACAAAGACATAAAGGCTCAGCAGTCGATCCATTATGTAGCCGGTGCCGAATGGGACCTCCGATTCTGGCAGCGCCCCTTCAAATTTATCGGAGAGGTGTATTATAAAGATATGAAGAACCTCATTCCGTATGAGTTCGACAACATACGCGTACGGTATTTCTCAAGCCTTACCGCCAAAGGGTATGCCATGGGAATGGATCTTAAACTCAATGGTGAGCTTGTGCCGGGCATTGAAAGCTGGGTGGGCGTTTCGCTGATGCAGACCAAAGAAAACATCGCAGGAGACTTTTATTTTGATTTCTACAACCAATACGACAGCCTGATTATCTGGGGGGAAACAGAGGATACGGAGGTGGCTTATTCAATAAAAAGGGATGCCGGATACAAGCCACGCCCCACTGATCAGCTGCTCAACTTCAATCTTTTTTTTCAGGATTACCTGCCCAGCATTCCTGACCTAAAGGCACACTTAAACCTGGTGTGGGGTTCAAAGATTCCCTTTGGATCACCGAAAACCAAGAACTACAAATATCCCGGTCGCACGTCAGCCTATCGAAGGGTGGATGTTGGATTTTCAAAAGTTGTGTATGCCTACGGAAAGAGGCCATCAAAACGTTTTCCC
>CAZJZF010000444.1:0-2702 GCA_964550385.1 uncultured Lentimicrobiaceae bacterium
CGTTCATCATCGCTCAGAGAATTTGGAGTAGATCATGTTTAAACAGTTCTGCCTGCGATTTGTTCACGAATCGCCTCGCTTTGCCTTCTAACCCATATCTGATCTTTCTCGGCAGAGTAGAGCTGGGGAAGTCTATCTCCCCCCCGCACTACTCTGATGTTCCAATTGTTTCTGCCACCAATGCCCGAATGATGTACGTCTGAAAACCAAACAATCTAAACAATCTAAACATCCTAAACATCCTAAACGTGCTAAACATTTACCTCACCACAAACCTAATCATCTCACTGGCCTTCCCGGTAAGGATTTGCATAAAATAGATCCCTGGCTTCAAATCCAGATCAAAATATTGGCTGCCAGGATCTTTTAACACAACGATTTCCTGCCCCATGTTGTTGAGTATTCTCACTTCCGATGCTCTGAGATCTCCCAGATCCAGAATGAATTTCCCCGGGTTTGGATTGGGATAGAGCCTGATCGTGCTCTCTGCCAATTCTTCAATGCCAATGTTGCCGATGTGGACACAAGCCGATGTGTCAATGCAGCCGTTTTGGGTGATCTCCACAGCATAATTTCCATTTACCGCTGGGATAAAAGTTTGCAATGTGTCTCCCGGAAGGGGGGCATAGCCGTTGTTGCAGTCGAGCCACTGATAGGAAGCATTTAGGGCATGGGCATAGAGGGTGTCCATGGATTTCGACACGCTGGTATCAACTGTATTTATCGTCAGATGAAGTGTTACAACAGAATCACAGCCATGACTTGTTGTGAGCGTATGGGTCGCCGCATTGGTATTTGAATAATAGGTTATTCCATCGATCCAGGTATAGCTGTTACAGGCGGTGACCACATCTGTTCCGGTAGCACTGGAATTCATCGTAAGATCAAGGGTTATGATACTATCACAACCGGCCGCATTGGGAAGGGTGTATGTAGCGGTATTGTTGTTTGCATAATAGGTATTTCCATCCATCCACATGAAACTATCGCAGGCTACCTGTTGGTCTGTGGCATAGGAACTTAGAAGGATGTTTAGGTTCAGGGTAACGATACTGTCGCCCCCCAGGGAATTGGTAAGGGTAAATGTAGCAGATGCATTATTGCTGGTATAGGTAATCCCATCCATCCAGACAAAGGAGTCGCACGCGATTTGGTAATCGGTGCCGAACGTGGTGGTACCATAAGGACCTGATCCATATTCGTAGCAACCGATATCAACAGCATTTCCCACTACGCGATAATGGTTATCTAGGTCAAAGGGTGGTAAATTCAAGCCCGCAGAGTCCCCGGCATTGATAGCCGGTGAAGTTGCCAACAAGTGCATGTCAAAGTTTACCGTATCGACAAAGGCAGGGAAAGAGTCGAGATTATTACCACCATTGGTGCCAATGGCCGGATTCCAGTTAACACTTCCACTATTCTGGATGATGCAGTTTTTAAATACAGGATTGCTGTTGCCTCCGCTGAATACCTCCACCGTATCTTTTCCCCATAGGATACAGTTGGTTATCACAGGATTACAGCCATCATTGGTAATGGATCCGCTCTTTTTATACCATGAGCTGTTGTTGAAAAAAGTACAATTGGAAATTTTAGGGTTACACACTCCCGTACTGTATTGATCGTTGGCAATGGCTCCTCCATAATTGCCTGAGTAGTTGTTGATAAAACTACAATTAACTATTTCGGGGTTACACACCCCATTGCTACTGGCATAATTGACCATGGCACCACCCATGGAAGTATTGGTATTGCCATGAAACAGACAATTCATTATCAATGGATTGCACTCGGTATAATAAAAAGAGGAGTTTACCAGGATGCCGGTACTTGTGCTTTGGTTGTCGATAAACTTACAATCGATCAGAGAGGGGTTTGTTTTCCCATAAAAATATGCATAATTGTAAAAGACCCCATAGGTAACCTTATTGTTTCTGAAGGTACAATTTCGGATAACCGGGGATGACTCTACTCCCGCTGATTCGCCCCTGTTGTGCCAGCTGTATACCCGACCGGCGGTGATCACCAGCCCGTCAATTTCGGTTTGATGGCTAACGCCTGTAGTGCTAACAATGGTCTCGGCATTGTTTGATTGGAGGGTATCTTGTTGAATTTCACCAGAAAGAATGGTTATAAAAACATCCGGATCCCGTTGTCCGCCACCTGTGGGATAGCCACCCAATAGGGTTACACTGTCATGAATGATGAAGCTTGCCTGTTGATCATCATCGGTTACATCAAAGCCCAAATCCGGAAAGTATGTTCCTTTGGCCACATGCACGGTATAACCCGGTTTTGCATGGTACAATGCATCTTGCAAGTGGGTGTAGGCATTGGCCCAGTTGCACCCGGAGTTCTCACCCGTGGCGGCAGAATCCACAAAAATGTGGCCTGCAAAATACTTGTTAATGGAAAACTCCAGCGAATCGCTGCAACCACTGGTATTTGCGACAATCACTTTATGGTGAATATTTTGAAGAAAAACTGCCGGGTTGGTGGTTTCGCTGTTGTCCCAGGAAAAGGAAGCAGCCCCACCCGGCGAGGCGAAGCCCAGCAATGCAGTTGCGGTGGTATCTGAGCATGAATAGTATTCAAGGATCGTTAGGGTATCGATGGAAATATAGGTTGGATTTCCAACATACTCAGCTGCTCCCACATCAACTACCTGGTTGTTGTAAATCCTTGGATTCCCATAAATATCG
>CAZJZF010000445.1:0-2688 GCA_964550385.1 uncultured Lentimicrobiaceae bacterium
CGCATCCGCCACCATATCAGGCTCAGATCTTTCCATTTTCCTGCCTGCCTTTTCACCATCATACAAAGTGCCGATTTTCTTCTGGTCAAGCACAGGATTATGAATTACCTGACTCATGAGTCCGAGTGCTTTATCGAAATTCTCCTCCGGGCCATCAATGTAAAGGCTCAGATAGCTGTCATCGGCATAAAACGAATAGGTGCAGCCCAGCATGGCCATCCTGAGTTTGAGCTGATCCAGCGAAAGTTCGCTGGTGCCGGCATAGTTCATCATGCTGGCGGCATATTGCAGAACCGGCATCCTTCCTGTGCCAATACCATATCGGATGGTAACAGAGAAGATATCATTTTTAGGATTTTGCACCCTGTATATTTTTACTCCATTATCCTTCTCAAAACGCTGGATATCCTCATTGAAATCCACAAACTTATAGGTAGGCTCCGGCTCCTCCATTGAGCTGATCATCTTGTAATATTCTGAAACAGCCTCCTGCTTTTGTTTCAGAGGCTCAAATCCGGGCTTTTCGATTTTTGGTTTTTTGGAAAACCCCATCTTCGAATAGAAGGCAAGAAAGTTTTCTCCATAATATTCGTTAACCACACGAATGATCTCATCGCGTGAGATATCGCGAACACGCAGTGGTTCCTGCCGTATCTGTTCATAATCCCCACCTGTGGCGAAAACATCAAGCAATGCGTAAGCAATTCTGGAAGTTGACTCGAGCTCCATTAACTTTTCTTTATACAGATTTAGCTTAATGGCCTCAAGCAAAGTATCACTGAACTCTCCCCTTTTCAGGGAACCCATCTGATCCAAGACCAGTTGTTCAGCGTCTTCGAGCGACTGGCCTGCAATTTTTGGAACAAAGATCACCAGTCCGGTGCCATAATCCTGATAATGGACATTCTGTGCAGCCGCCTGCAGGATCTTATTTTCGATTGAGAGTTTATCAAGCAAACCTGTACTGTTGCTGTTGGTAAGAATCTGGCCTGCTACCTCTAAAATAAGCTCATCCGGATGTCCTTTTGGCGGCATCCTGAATCCGAGTAATCCAATTTTGATGGGCGACATCTTCACCTCTTTGAACTCTCTTCCGTTGAACGGAGCCTCCACCCAGAGAGGCTTATCGGGGATATTACCCTTGTGCAGATTTCCAAAAGTCATCTGGATCATCGGCATGATCTCGTTCACATCAAAATCACCGGCAAGTATCAAGCCCATATTGTTGGCTACATACCAGCGATCATAAAACTCCTTCATTTTGGTAAGGGAAGGGTTTTTCAAATGCTCCATCGTTCCAATCAGCGGTTGCTGCCCATAGGGGTGAACTTTATAGAAATTCTTATTGAACTCCTCAAACAGGTTCATAAAGAACATATCCGAATACATATTCTTCTCTTCATACACTACCTCCAGCTCTGCCTGAAACGACCGGAATACCGGACTGAAAAACCGGTGGCTGTAAACTTCAAGCCATTTTGCAATCTGATGGGGAGGAAAAACATTGTAGTATACGGTGTGATCCGGGCCTGTTCCTGCGTTGATGTTCGTGGAGCCCATCTCCTTGAGGATTTTGTCCAGTTCGTTGGGAATGGCATATTCACCGGCTTTCAGCGATTCCTCATTGATCAGTTTCTGCACCTCCTTGCGCTGCTCAGGATCCTGTACGGTGGCCAGGCTGTCGTACAACCTGAAAATATTGTCGATATGCACCGATTCCTTCGCCCAGTTAATGGTGCCAATTTTCGTAGTGCCTTTAAACAACATATGCTCCATGTAATGAGCCATACCGGTAGCATCAGGAAGGTCGTTTTTCCCACCGGCAAGGGTAACCACCATACCTGTAACCTGCGGTAGCGATCGGTCGGGATATAAAATTACGGTAAGCCCGTTGGTGAGTTTATAAACCAGGGGTAACCCCGAATCGGCATGAAAAGTTATCTGGCGCCCTTCCTCATCGTACTGCGCGTTGGCTAAAGCAGGTGCCGAAAAGAGAACCAAAAGCAAGATGTAAGCGATGAAATTCCTGATCATAACATGTGAATTTTCGATGATACAATAACTGAAGATACTGATTTTTCAAGGGCATAAAGATATAAAATTCACAGAACCGGTATTTGCGAATCGGGCACCTGGGCTCAACAAGAAATGTGATACAGAGTTTTAGTGGTATTTGAATATTAGTTTACATTTGCTGAGTCTTCAATAACAATCAATGATGCAAAGAATTGCAGTTTTCCCGGGCTCTTTCGATCCCATTACCCGCGGGCACGAGAATGTGATTTGCAGAGCAATCCCGTTATTCGACAAAATTATCATAGCCATTGGGGAAAATGCCGAAAAACGATGGATGTTTCCGGTTGATCGCCGAATCAGCTGGATCAAACAAACCTTTGCCGGTGAAACGAAAATTGAGGTGGAAAGCTATAATGGACTTACCGTAGATTTTTGCAGAACCATGCAGGCAGCCTACATTATCAGAGGGCTCCGTACTTCGGCAGATTTTGAATTTGAAAGAAGCATCGGACAGGTCAATAAGATGATTTATAATGACATAGAAACCATTTTCTTCTTGTCACTTCCTGAATACACGGCCATCAATTCTTCCATTGTGCGCGACATCCTCAAGCATGGAGGAAACCCCGACAGGTTTATACCGGAAACCCTGCAGGGATTGGTAACCCTTTA
>CAZJZF010000446.1:0-2683 GCA_964550385.1 uncultured Lentimicrobiaceae bacterium
TCCATTGTGGCATCCGAAAGTAATACCTTGTTCCAGACCGGCGGGATTGGGTCATAAACCCCTTCCATCCTTTGCTCATCCTTTTTTAGTCTGGTGATTCGATCATATTCGGTCTTTTCAGCCTGGTAGGTGTGGTAGGATCTCCGGTCATAATCGTTAATCGGGTCCGTGAAGAAGGACAAGGGATGGCTTTTATTGGTGCCTGGCGGGCCTACCAGTGCAATGTACAGCACTGCACTTTCCAGAAAACCCCGCTTGATCCTTACTTTATGGGTATTACCGATACTGGCGGAGATGGCAAACAGGATGGAGGCACCAGAGAAATCAACCGGATAGGAAAGATGTTGCCTGGTAGCCTCAACGATATCGATGACCTTTTGCGGAAAAACATCCAGGGGAAAGGGATTGTCCACCAATTGCTTCTGTTCTTTCATGGCAGGACAAGATGATGCCGGAACCTCAAACACATCACCGGGCATACGTAATTTTTCAAAATACTCAGTTCCGTGCCTGGTCCGATCCTGGTAGGCTGACCTTACGATGCTTTCGATTTCCCGTGCCGTGAATCCCTCTTCTGCATACTGGGCAAAAAATCTCAATGCCAATGTCTCTGCGATCCCGTATCGGTTGGTAGCACCTGCAAATTTAAGGATATAATTGTTGCGATTCCCCGGTACAAAGGCATCAGTTTTATGCAACCATACCTCGATCCGATCTACGATTTCATCAGGATCGGTAATTCTTTCAGATGTCAAGGAGGTGTTTGTATTGCGCTCCAATTCGCAAATGATGGGTATCGGTTCAGCTGCCTTATCAAAGATTTTCGCTTCAGGGTTGATGTAGATGTTAGTGTCATAAGACTCGAAACAGGCCCTGGCAATATCTTTTCCGGACTGGTCAATGCCATGAAACAGGTTGGTCAATCCCAAAAAGTAGTCCCTGTGGTGCTCTTTCTCTGGCGGCACTTTTACCAGAGCCTTCACCCCGGAGCCGGATGGGGAAACCCAGGCGGCCAGCACATAGGGCGATCCTGCAAGCTCCGTCTTCTTTGCGATTACATCGCACTGATCAAAATCCAGGCAGATTAAACCGCTATGCTGTATCAGTGCAGACTCCTTACGCTCGGTAAACTGACCGCTATAACACACACATGGAAGGGTTTTCTTCAGCTCGTCACGTTCAGCCTTGTTTTCTGAAGATCGGATCCGGTCTATAGTATCTTTGCTTTTGCCTTGTTTGATCCTGTCCATGGCAGTGGTAAGACCAATAATACTCATGGATCCTGGCTCGAATATGTTCCTTGAAATGCTTACCTTGTAATCTACCATTTCGCACTCCTTTCCGGGGTTTGCCTAATGCTATGATAGATACCAGGAAGTCTCTCTTGCTTGTGGATACAAGTTTTCGTATCTTTGCTTTTTCCGAACAAAGATTCTCGTGAGGTGAAAGTATGCTGCAACATCTTTCACCTCCTTTTTTTCGATATCATCTCCTCTGAAATGTCGTCAATCGTCTTTTTGCCCGCTTTCATGAGCCACTCATCAATCTCGTTCTTTAGGAACCTGAGCTTTTTACCATCTTTGTGGAAAGGAATACTCCGCTCACAGGTCCATTTATAAATGGTAGCCCGTGCAGGCTTATCCGGATGGTACTGACAAAGTTCATCCAGATTCATCCATTTGCTGGCAGGTACTTGGCTTTCATAGCGATTTCTCATCGCGCGTGCCACAGATGCTTCTATCAGCGTCTGCAAATCCTCCAGGGGGACTGGAGATAAAATAATGTTGTTCATGTTGGATAATTTAATATTATCCGACAAAAATATAGAGCTAAATATCAGAATTTCAAAACATATAGTAGTCAAATTATGATAATGATAATTTGGCTACTATTGATAATTAATAATCAATCATTTTTAACTCTTGATGAATGAAAGACAAATCGTAATCCTCTATTTTGGCCTTTGTGATCATTGGCAAACTCACAATCACTCCTAGCTCGCTGCAAATTAACTTTATCTCATCGTTCTTTAATCTTCCAATTTCGGGTTTATAGTACTTTAATATCCACAAGTACTTTATAATTGCAACAATAAACCCCTTGTTTCCTTTACGAGTATCCATATAAATAAATGTGCCTTCTCTCATTAACCCCTTTTTAGTTAGTATTTCGATAATATTTAGATAATCAGTAGATCTGCTAAAAGCATCCGACCATTTAGCTATATTTGGTCTTGGTTTTTTCAACTGTCCAGTCATTAATACTTCTTCAGGCATAATACCATATAAATACTCTATTAACTCAATGATGTACTTGATTTTGATTTCTAATAATGGTTTTATCAGTTTCAACTCTATGCCTCCGAATAAATAATAATAGCTTGCATTAATTTTTTTCTTCGTCTTATTGTAACTTGCTAATTTATATTGAATTGATTTATAAATTGACTTGAGGTCTGAAATGTAATTATAGATATCATTTGATCCCCTTCTGTGCAATTTTCTATACAGAAGTCTTTTTATCTCTGGCATCATGATGCGAAATTGGCCATCGATCGCATCGAAAAAAAAGGTAATATCAAAAGATCCATGATGAACCTTCGCCCCTGGCTTTTCAAGCAACGCAACGTCTTCAATTCCAAGTTCACAATAATAATCTTCAATATGAATAGCCAAAAACATAT
>CAZJZF010000447.1:0-2682 GCA_964550385.1 uncultured Lentimicrobiaceae bacterium
TTCTGTTGTGTGGTTGGTTGTGGTTCCATAGTTTTTATGATAAAATTAGGATTTGTATTCTGATGTCATACTGTTGTTTCAACCCGCAGGGTGGTATCACCCAGAAGGATCATGTCACCTTCCGACAGCACCATGCCATTCTCTGCATCCACCTGCGCAGAGTTCAGCCAGGTGCCGTTGGTGGAAGGGATCCATGCCCCGTCTTCATCGCTCCACTGCCCGTCGCGCAACAACCAGCCTCCGCGTAATGAAACACTTTCGATGGTGGCATGATACCTCGACATGTAGGCAGTGGAGAAATCCTCCAGCTGAATTTCGTTGGCTGCACCACGACCCAGGCGGTAGATCCCTTTCCGGGGCTGGAGGTAGTATTTCTGGTCCCGCTCCACCCCCTGCAACACCCTGATAATGAAGGGCTGATGATCTAGAATTAAGGTTGGAACAGGTTGTATGCTCTGATTTTCAAGCACCTGCAGGATGTGTTCCACCCTTTCCCACCGGCTGCCAAATTTGGGCTGGAGCGCACCCCTGATAGCTTCCGACCATGGTTCCGGCATCGCAGCAAAAGCTGACAGATGGGCAAACCTGCCGGAATTGGCATTTTTGATATACTCTATCAGATCCGATTCCGTTTCCAGAGTTCCCCAGGGGTAAAATCCTTCACTGAACATTTCGTACATCATCACCCCCCACGACCAGATATCGGTACGCGGGGTTGTGGCTGCATACTTCCTGGAATCTGAGAGCTGCTCCGGAGCAATGTAAGCATAGGTGCCAAAGGTCTCCTTTACATTTCCGAACAGGTTGGGCCGTGTTTGCCTTTTAATGTGATGGTTTACAAAAGCTGAAACACCAAAGTCTGTTAGCAGGGCTTTGCCATCACCTGTAAGCAACACATTGTCAGGCTTCATATCACGATGTACAATCCCATCGGCATGCAAATCCCGTAACCCTCTCAGCGCATCCATCCCGATTTTTCCGATCTTATCTGAAGAGAGCCTGCCCAGATGGCTCCGCAAATCTCCGTCAGGATAAAAATCCATCAGAAAAAACGGATTATGTTCAATTTCCCCAAATGCATGGGTATGCACCAGATATTCGCTGGGCGTACGTGCTGCCAGATACTCATGCAGAAACCGCTCCCCCACAAGTTCCTTCTGCTCTTTGTATACCACTTCCCAAAGCTTGAGGATCTTCATGGCATATAACTTCCCCTCACGGTTCACCTTGTAAACATCGCCGAAGGCTCCGCTGCCCAGCAGCTTTTCTACTGTATAATCTTCCAAAACCTGACCGGGATGGAGCTCAACACGACAAGGTATTCCTTTCAGAAAGAACTTTTCGGGAACATTGAAATGGAGCTCCATGGATCGTATGGCAATTGGGTAATGGTAAGATGTTTATGATTCCTGCGGATTTTCATCCACCACCGTTGAATCCTGCCCGGCCGATTCTTGCGGTGGCTTAACGGCAGTAGGTGCCGGGACTCGCTTCAGGTAACCGAAATAGAAAATGAGTGCCGCCGCAATGGCTATTACCGGCAAAATCCAAAGCCATCCCTTTCTTCTGCGACCGGTTGCTTTCATGCCATTGCCGCTTTCAGAAGGCTCCGGGTTAAATGCATTTCGGATGGTCTGAACCGGAGCCTGTTCCGGAGCAGCAGGCACAATAGCGGGTACCTTGCCAAATGTCAGCATCATCACGGTAATGTTGTCTACCCCACCGGCTTCGTTGGCATGATCAATCAATGCCTGACAGGTGTTTTCCAGCGAATCTCCCTTTTTCAGATGATCCTCTATTTCAACATCCTGAATCATACCACTTAACCCATCAGAACACATCAGCACCAGATCCCCATCCTGCAAGGCTACGGATACATGGGAAGGAACGGGAGTATTTTTGGGATCTCCCATGTATTTTGTTATGATATTGCTTTCCGGATGGTAAAAGGCCTGCTCATAGGTTATCTTTCCGGCATCTACCAGATCCTGCACGTAGCTATGATCCTTCGAGACCGGCTTCAGTTTGCCGTCCCTGTAGAGGTAACAGCGGCTGTCGCCAATCCAGTACACCTCAAGTCTCTGGTTATGAAGGAATGAGATGACCAGGGTGGTACCGATATCCCCTGCTTTACCTTGCTTTTTGGCAAAGGTGAGGATCTCCCGGTTGATTATTTTGAACAATTCGTCGAACAAATTGCCTGGATCACCAGCCTGATCCAGTAATATACCCTTTTCCTGAAAGATGAAATCCCGGGTGGATTCAATCGCAATACGGGATGCCTCTTCCCCCATTTCCAATCCTCCCATTCCATCTGCCAATGCCAGCAATATCGGCGGATAATCGGGTTCAATTACCGACTGGTCGTAATATTTCCATTCGTGATCGTAAATATTGGGAGAATAACCATGAAAGACTTCATTATTACTTCTCACCATCCCAACGTGGGTGCGGGCAATAATTCTGATCTGCTTACCAGGGCTGCTCTGATGCATGGCAAATTATTATGTAGGAGAAGTCCCAAATGTCCACGATTTTCAAATCAACGGGCGCATCGCTGCCGCCTGTGGCGAAAAATCCGCCAAATAAAAAAAACGCTACGATGAGCGGACCAACTGTTGTTCCAAGTGAATTGATACCGCCCGCAAGATTTAAGCGATGCGCCCCCGTTCTTTCTTCGCC
>CAZJZF010000448.1:0-2669 GCA_964550385.1 uncultured Lentimicrobiaceae bacterium
CTGAAGATCAACAGAGTAAATGCCATAAATACCACCAGGGTGATTACCTCCTGCAAAACCTTTAGCTCGATCAAAGAGAAAGGCCCCCCGTTTTCCTTATATCCGATCCGGTTGGCAGGCACCATAAAGAAATATTCGAACAGTGCTATAAACCAGCTGATAAGCACAACGGAGAGGAGCCCCAGGGACTCAAACCATTTCAGTTCCCTGAATTTCAGGTGACCGTACCAGGCAAGCATCATAAAGGAATTGGATATAACCAGCAGAACAATGGTTGACAGGATCTTCATGGTCGCGGGCACATTTTTGCAGAATGTTGGCAAAATTAACCCTTTTTATCGCCTGCTGTCTGCAAAATTGGGTACTTTAGCCTCTCAATCATCCGTTTTCCTATTCATGTCATTACAGAAACTTAACCCAACTTTCCCCATCCGACCTGCAAATTCATTTTTTAAAGGGGTTTGGTTGATCTGTTTCGTGTTATCTTTCTTTATAGCTGAAGCGCAATTGGTTGACTCTCCTGTTACGGGGCAGTTCGACAGTGCTTTGGCCCGATTTGACACCCTTCCAGCCCTGAAAAGTGCCACATGGGGCTTTTGTGCAGTGGACCTGGCAACCGGAGAGGTTTGGAAACATGCCCACAGCAACCTTTCCCTTATCCCGGCATCCACCCTCAAACCTTTGACCACGGCCACGGCATTATCGGTACTGGGTTCTGAATACCGCTTTAAAACACAGGTGCAGATCAGTGGCAGCATTGATTCTGCCGGGATACTTAATGGTAATGTTGTGTTGATGGGAGGAGGGGATCCCACCCCTGGTTCCGACCGGTTTGGAGAATCGGTTTCACTTGATTCTGTTTTTGCTATGGTATTGAAGGCGTTGCAAAGTAAAGGGATCCGAACGGTTTCAGGTCGTATTGTTGCCGATGCATCTGTTTTCGGGAGTCAGCCTGTGATTCCCTCCTGGCAGTATGAAGACCTTGGCAATGCCTATGGAGCTCCACCAGCCGGTATCTCCCTGTATGAAAACAGCCTGACCTTTGTGATTACCCCGGGACGAAAACCAGGAGAACCAGCTCCTGTAGGCGCAATCATTCCGGAGGCTCCCTATCTGGGCATCATCAATCAGGTAACCACCGGCCCAAGAGGATCCGGAGAACAGGTAGAAGTGGGTGGAACCCCCTGGTCTAATTCGCGCATCCTGACTGGAACGGTACCTGCCGGGGTCAAGTCAATTGCCGTTAGAGGGGCGATGCCCGATCCACCGTTTCAGGCTGCATTTATGCTGCATAATTTCCTGGTTACCCATGGGATTTCCATTCAGTTGCCTCCAACAACCGATCGGCTGATGCAATGGTCAGGGGAGCATGATACCCTTCCACGGACACTGCTGATGGAATATCAGTCGCCCCCTTTGAAGGATATCGTTTACCAGATCAATATGCGGAGCGTGAACCTATTTGCTGAAGCTCTGGCCTGTGCGGTAGGGAGAACTGTCAACGGGGAAGGGACAACCACTGCGGGGCTCAGGGTCGCAGAATCGTTCCTGATGGAGAGGAAAATCAATACCGAAGGGTTGAGGCTTCGTGACGGAAGTGGTCTGAGCCGGAAAAATCTGGTTACAGCAGAAGCACTGGCACTTATGCTCGCCAGTTGCACCCGCGAGTCATGGTATCCGGAGTATTATGCCTCGTTTCCGGTGGCTGGAGAATCGGGTAGCGTGGCCTCCATGTTTCGGAAATCCAAAGCCAAAGGAAACCTCAGAGCCAAAAGCGGTACCCTCGAAGGGGTGAGGGGTTATTGCGGGTATGCAACCAATGCCGGTGAAAGGAAGTTGGCTTATGTGCTGATAATTAATAACTATACCTGTTCTCAGTCTGAAATTACAAAGGAAATGGAATGGCTGCTCAGCATTCTCTGCTCCTCTGACGAGTGATATTTTTATCGTTTTTCCGTTTGGCTTGAACCTACACTTTTCATATATTAGCGCGCTTTAAAACCATTTCAAAATACAATATATTATGGATATCGACTGGAAAAATCTCCCCTTTGGTTATTTCAAAACCAAGTTTAACGTACGTTCCTGGTTCAGAGATGGGCAATGGGGACCGCTGGAAGTGAGTGAATCGGAGGATATTACCCTGCATATGGCTTCCACAAGCCTCCATTATGGACAGGAAGCCTTTGAAGGAATGAAAGCATTTACCGGCAAAGATGGTAAGATCAGGATTTTCCGTTGGGAAGAGAATTGCAAGCGGCTGCAGCATTCAGCACACGGGGTTCTGATGCAACCTGTGCCCGATGAATTGTTCAAAGAGGCAGTTACCAAAGTAGTACAGCTCAACCGTGAATTCGTTCCCCCTTATGGCTTTGGTTCATCTTTCTACCTGAGGCCTTTGCTGATTGGAGTTGGCCCGAATATCGGAGTGCAACCCTCTAAAGATTTCTTATTTATGGTATTTGGAACTCCGGTAGGTCCCTATTTTCGTGAAGGGTTTAACCCTGTTTCCATCCAGATTGCCCGCGATTACGATCGCGCTGCTCCACTCGGTACCGGTACCTTTAAAGTGGGCGGAAATTATGCTGCCAGCCTGCTTGCGCTTAAAAGAGGAAAGGAGGAGAAGTTCAGCTCAGTACTTTTCCTCGATGCCCGCGAGAAAAAATACA
>CAZJZF010000449.1:0-2668 GCA_964550385.1 uncultured Lentimicrobiaceae bacterium
AGTGACCAATGGGGCAACATTGTTACCGGTACCGAGCTGATCCGGCGGATGGAGGCGGGGGAAGCCTTTGCCCTCACCTGTCCGCTCATCACCAAAAGCGACGGCGGAAAATTCGGCAAAACAGAGGAGGGAAATGTATGGCTCGATCCTGTGCGCACCTCACCGTATAAGTTCTGCCAGTTCTGGCTGAACGTGTCGGATGCCGATGCGGGTAAATACCTCAGAATATTTACCATGCTGAGCCGGGATGCGATTGATACCCTGGAGAAGCAGCACATTGTGGTACCCCATGAACGGATCCTTCAGAAGCGGCTGGCATCAGAGCTCACCATCCTGGTACATGGAGAGGAAGCTCTGGGAAAGGCGATGGCCGCCTCAGAGATCCTGTTTGGCAAAGGAACCACCGAAACCTTGCAGCAGCTTGATGAAGAGACCTTTCTCTCTGTTTTTGAGGGAGTACCGAGGTTTGATATCGACAAAAGCCAATTGCAGGAGGGGATCGAGATCGTAACCTTGCTGGCGGAGGCCACCACAATTTTCGCTTCCAAAGGGGAGGCACGCCGCACCCTCAAGGAGAACGCCCTGTGGCTGAACAAAACCAAAATAAGCGAAGGATTTCAGGTTACTTCAGCCAATCTCTTGAACAACAAATACCTGCTGGTTCAAAAAGGGAAGAAGAATTACTTCCTGGTTACCGCAGTCTGAGGTCGGCCGTTACCGGCAGGTGGTCGCTGAAGCCCCCCATATATTGGGGGCCGGCGTATGTGCGGTTCAATACCTCGTTGCCCCCGGCATCCTCTTTCAGCAGAAACGGGAAGCGGGCAATGGTAGCCTGACTCACGGATACCGGAGCAATGTCTTTAAGCATATTTTCTGAAACAATAATCTGATCGATAAGGTGTTGACTGATACCGGTGATCTCTTTATAGGTATGACTTCCCATGCCCAGCTTGTGCATAGGCCACATCAGGTTCACCAGACTGCCCGGGGTCGCCAGCTCCGGAGATAAAGCCCCCAGAATGTGGTGTACCGAAATGTCAGAGGGTTCGTCGTTAAAGTCGCCACTGATGAGGATGCAGGCTCCGGGATTTGCCGAGAGCAGTGAGTCGGTACAGACTTTGAGGGTACGGGCCGCCAGTGCCCTTTTCGGTGCAGAAACTTCTTCGCCACCCCTGCGCGAGGGCCAGTGGTTAAGGAAGATGTGGAGGGTATCGGAAAACAGGGTGAGCACCTGCACGTAAAGAATGTCACGGGTGCGCCAGGTGGTATCGGCCGGATCCCTGACGGGGATGCCCTGGTATTTCAGCACCTCCACTTTTTCAGAACGATAGAGGAATGCAAGGTCGATACCGCGCCGGTCTTCGGAGGTGGTCATTACATAACGGTACCCGTAAGATTTCAGCAGGGGGTGACGGATCAGCTGCCTTACCGCCAGGGGTTTTTCCACTTCGCACATGCCCACCATTTCAACCCCTTCCCAACCCCCTGCTGCAATGATTACACGGGCCAGATTTCCACACTTGAGCTGCATCCTTTTCCAGCTCCAGTGTTTAGCCCCTTCAAAGGTAAAATCTTCATCATATTTCAATGTATCATCAAACGGATCGAACAGGTTTTCAACATTGTAAAACATAAACCGCAGACCGTGAATACCCCGCTCTGCATCGGATGGCAGGGTATTTTGTGCTGAGGTCGCAGCACTTGTCGCAATGAAAATAGCCGTAAACCAACCCCATTTAAAATCCATCATGGTTCAACTTTTTGTATATAGTTGATTGAGGTGGGAAAAAAGGAGATATTCTGAAAAAAAAACCCGGAACCTTGGAATGAACCTTGGCTCCGGGGTAATTGTGCAAAGTAGTAAATCCTTAGCCCTGCACTGCTTCCTTTGGTTTTTTGGAGAGTAGCGACACCACTACCAGGGTGAGGAATGAGAGGGGGATGGAAATGATTCCGGGGTTATCGAGAGGAATGGGTGCTGCAGTTTTGGCAAGGCCATACAGATCGTACATGGTGGGGGAAAAGATGATGAGGATAACGGAGGAGGCAATCCCGACAATGATGGATGCCGCCACCCCTTTGGCCGTAGTCTTTTTCCAGAAAAGCACCATGATGATGGCCGGCAGGTTGGCTGAGGCTGCAACAGCGAAAGCAAGTCCCACCAGGAACGAGACGTTCATCCCTTTGAACAGTATCCCCAGCGCAATGGCAAGGAGCCCAACTACAAAAGCTGAGATCTTACCCGCACGTACTTTTACCTTGTCTGTCATCTTGAGATTGAGATAGTTATCCATCAGGTCGTGTGCAATAGCACCCGAAGAGGCTACAATCAATCCCGATACAGTACCCAGGATGGTGGCGAAAGCGATGGCGGAGATGATGGAAAACAGCCCGATGCCGAATGATTTGGCCAGCAAGGGTCCTGACATATTGCTGCTTTCAAGGTCGAGCACTCCGTTGATCATGGAACCCAGGCCCATATACAGGGTAAGGATGTAGAAAAATCCAATGGCAGCGATGGCTACAATGGTGGATTTCCGGGCATCCCTTTGGCTGGCAACGGTATAGTACCTGATGAGGATATGCGGCAGAGCAGATGTTCCCAGGAAGAGGGCAAGCATCAGCGAGATGAAATTGATCTGCTGCCAAAGGCTGGCACCGGAGAGCT
>CAZJZF010000450.1:0-2668 GCA_964550385.1 uncultured Lentimicrobiaceae bacterium
AATTCAGGGTGGTAGAGCTTGCTATCACCACCTTTTCTGCTTTCGTCCTGGGATCAGCCGTTTCTATCCTATGTATAATAGGTTTAGAAATGGGGGTCATGGGCAGGGTTATAGGAATGTATGCCGCACCCCTGTCTCTTTTTGTGGTATCGGTGATAGCGATGCGAAGGTATGCAGGGGGCAGGATGCGATGGAAAACCATGCTGGAGACCGTAAAATTCGGGTTGCCGCTTATCGGTGCCATCTGGGCCTATTCAATTCTGCAGTATACGGGTTCGTACCTTCTTGAATATTATATGACATTAAAGGATGTGGGCATCTACAACATTGCCTACAAACTGGCAGGCGTTCCGCTATTTATAACTCTGGGCTTCAGGCAGATGTGGGTTCCTATCTTTTACGAGAACATGGCTTCGGAGAATTATTCAATCATCAGACGGCTCATGTCACTTTTTATTTTGATGATGACTTTTGTATCGGGAATATCGATTCTATTCGCCAAGGAGGCGATCCTGCTGCTTTTCGACCACCGTTATCACGAAGCTATTCCGATAGTGGCCTGGATAGTAAGTGGTGTCTTTCTGCTGGGGGTATTGCCTCTTTCGAATTCATTTCTGGGATACGCCAAAAAATTTGGCCTCACTTCATGGATTGCTCTGGCATCAGGCATTATCAATATCGCATTGAATATCATTCTGATTCCAAGATTCGGGGTCAGGGGTGCCGCATTCACCCTCATCATATCTTATCTTGTGTATCTTGTTGGAGGCATCCTCTTTACCTATCGTGATTTTGCCAAAGTCACCGATTTCCGCGCCATTCTGATGACCGCATTATTATTTGTGCCTTCAGTACTCTTTGCTGAATTTACTTCCGAGCCGGTTTTCCGATGGACCGAAACTGCTGTCAAAGCAGTTTTTCTCACACTGTGGAGCATCGCTGTTTTCAGGTTTGGGTTTGTTTCCCTGAAAGAGGTAAAAAGCTTCCTGTCATCGGTTACCGAAAGGCTGAAGCAGAAAAAGGCGCGGGATGACAGGGATGAGGCAGTAACAGGTGATTAGATTTGGGGTTCTCTTTTATTCCCTATATTTGTTGATTCTTTCATAACCTTTCCGGTATGGAGTATGCCACTGCCCATGACATTGCGTATGAGTTTTTTCGATCGGCCAGAACCCACTCTGGTGCAATGCATACTACCCGGTATATTGAAGAATGGCTTATTGAAAAGAACAGGAGTGTTTCAGTTTCATTGGAACAGATCCCTTTACACAGGCTGCAGCAGTGGAAGTTTGAGGAGGAGACCGGTAATCTGAGGCATATTTCGGGGAAATTTTTTTCGATAGAAGGGGTACGGGTGAAGACCAATGCCGGAGTGGTCACGGAATGGGAACAACCCATCATCAACCAGCCTGAAATTGGCATCCTGGGAATCCTTACAAAGAAGATCAACGGGGTATTGCATTTTCTGATGCAGGCCAAGATTGAACCCGGGAACATCAATCTCGTACAGCTCTCGCCCACCCTTCAGGCAACGCGCAGCAACTACATGCGTGTTCACCAGGGGAAGACACCTCTCTTTCTGGAATATTTTACCGGAGAGCGGGCGGTACAGGTACTTCTCGATCAACTCCAGTCGGAGCAGGGAGCAAGATTCCTCAGGAAGCGAAACCGGAACATCATTGTAGAGGTTCCGCCGGAAGAAGTCATAGATCTGCCTGATCAATTCATCTGGCTCACACTAGGACAGCTTAAAAAATTGATTTACAAGGATAATCTGGTAAATATGGATACCCGGACCGTGATCTCAGGGATTCCGTTTGCGACACATCTGCAACGAGCGGAAGACTCACGGATCCCGGACGTCATAGCTGCTGAGAGCAACTACAGCGGGCAAAAATTTCTGAACTCACTCTTGCAGTATACCAATTCCCTTCACGACCTAACCGGATTAATCTCCTGGATTACCCGGCTTAAGACCCGGTATGAGCTTGAGGTGGAGCAGATTCCAATGAAAGAGGTAAGAGGGTGGCGTTATGACGGTTCATCGTGGGTACATCACCTCGGTCGCTATTTCTCGGTAATGGGTGTAAAGGTATCCATTGGAAACCGTGAGGTTGTCACCTGGGACCAGCCGATGATCAAACCGGCTCAGGAGGGTGTTATTGCCTTTATTGTCAAAGAGATAAACGGAGTTCTGCACTTTCTGGTTCAGGCAAAAGTGGAAGTGGGAAACTTCGACATCCTGGAACTGGCACCGACAGTACAATGTCTTACAGGAAATTACCGCGAGGGGGAGAATGAATATTCAGTGCCATTTATTTCTGAAGTGCTGAATGCGCCCGCCCGGCAGATATGGTACAGTGCATTGCAATCGGAGGAAGGGGGAAGGTTTTACCGTGAGCAGAACCTCAACAGGATTGTGGAAGCAGGGCCGGATTTTCCGCTGGAGGTACCCGAAAACTATTGCTGGATGACCCTTAGCCAGCTGATGAATTTCATTCAGTACAATAACTATCTGAACATTGCTGCGCGCAGCCTGATCGCAGCTATAAGTTTTTGAACATGGAAAAACGCATTGGCATAGGTGTGATGGGATGTGCGGCGATTGCCGACCGGTCGTTTATCCCGGCCATACTGGCGCTCCCCAATCATTACAGGCTGGTGGCGG
>CAZJZF010000451.1:0-2668 GCA_964550385.1 uncultured Lentimicrobiaceae bacterium
ATTGCCGCAAGTTTTGTCAATGCGGCGGCAAGCTACCTGCTGGTGTTTTATGGCGGCATGAAAGCCGATGGGGTGGCTCTTGGAACGGTAATCTCGCAATACACAGGGTTGCTCCTCGCTGTGCTTTTCTGGTGGTTCCGGTACCGCAGAAAACTCCCCTACCCCAATCTGAAGTGGCTGGCAAACCTGCCGGCACTTGGCAGAATGATGCGGGTAAACTCCGATATTTTCATCAGAACCCTTTGCCTGATTGCCGTGATGACCTTCTTCACCTCACGATCGGCGGTTTATGGCACCAATATACTGGCAGCCAACACTTTGCTGTTCCAGTTCTTCATCTTTTTCTCGTACTTCATGGATGGCTTTGCCTATGCAGGAGAGGCACTTACCGGGAGGTTTATCGGGCTGGGCGATCGTTTGCAACTGCGCCGGCTGCTCAGGGCATTATTCCTGTGGGGCGGCGCCATCGCTGTTTTGTTCACCCTGGTTTATCTTTCCCTGGGGTCGTATCTTCCTGCCATCCTCACCAGCGACCGCGAAACCCTTGAAGCCACAAAACCCTTCCTTTTCTGGGTATTCATGATCCCGGTGGTGAGTTTCGCTGCCTTTTTGTGGGACGGAATCTATATCGGTGCCACCGCCGGAAAACAAATGCGCAATGTGATGCTGATTGCCTCATTGCTGATATTCTTCCCCCTCTACTTCGGGCTGGCGCCCCTTCTCGGAAACCATGCACTGTGGCTGGCAATGTTGGTATTTCTGGCAGCCAGAAGCCTGCTGATGACCTGGTTTGCGAGGAAGATTTGATTAGGGTGATTCCTTTACATCGGATCAGGTCTGCGGAGTAAAAAGAGATAGAACGCGGATAACGCGGATCTTATATGATTTTCACTGATTCTGGAACCCGGTGGATTCTACCTGATTAAGACTCTTTATTTCGTTAGCCAAAAGTCGTGCTCGGTTTCAATAAGCTCAATTTCTATCCTTTCCGATTCCTTTGCCTCATCCACCCCAGGCCCGTAGGCTTTGATGGGTCGGTCGTTTATGTTCTCTTCTTTATAAATCTGACTGTAAAAATATCTGAAGAAGAACAGATCATCCATGGTTCTGATGTAGGTTGGCAAAGAGGCACTGGAAATCCTCTGCTGCGCCAGGGTTTTCCGGATCCGGGGCAGATAAAGCCAGTACAGATCCGTGGTGTCACCACTTTGATAATTGACCCCTACCGGACAAATTCCAATAATCCTGGATTCAGAAATATGACGTTTGTTGTCATAGAAGTTATCTTCAACAATCCTGTATCCTATGGTAATATTACCGGAAAGCTCTTCGGGAAAGATGGATCTCTTTTTATTGAAATCATCAGTGCTATAGGGTTGAAATACCTGTGAATGAATGCCTTTTGCTAAAATAGTGCTTAAACCATCCCCGTCAAAAAGTATAGAATTCCCTCCCATTGGCAGAAATCTCCAGATTCTTTTCACCCAAACGACATCTTCCTCCCGAATCTCGAAATAGTTGATGTAACCCTCCTCATTGTATTTCAGGGTGGAGGTAAGTTTCTCCTTTTCTCCGCTTTTGTTGCCATCCTTCGAAAACACCACACTATAATCAAAAGGATTGATGTAGCGTCTCTTTAAAACCAAAACCCCCGAAGTATCCCAGATTGACCAATCACCGGTTCGGCAATTATGTGCCAGGGTTCCTTCTGCTTTCTTTTTGCCGTTAGGATGAAATGAGAAATATTTCCCATCAAATTTTCCGTCCAGTGTCTCATAATTGCATTTGTGTTTCGAGTCGGCATACTCATGCTTTTCTCTTTTGACTCCACCCATTGCAAGCAAACAAAGGGCAAGCAGAATGATTGCAATCTGTTTCATGATCAGAAAGTTAATCTGGATTCATCAGATAACGCTACTGGCAAATAAAAATTTCAGAAGAAATAGAAAAACGTTAACAGCAGTCTGAGGTTGGCTACTTCGGCAGCATTTTGCACCACACCGAACTGATCGGGTGTACCAAAGGCTGCCACGGTATATTCCGGCTCAAACGAAACCTGCAATGGTCCGGAAATCCACGATACCGATGGGGCAATCCGGTACAGGTAGGCAATGTCGGCACCCCGGGCATAATAGGTTCCTGTATTCACAGATCGTGTACCGAAATTTTTGGCAAAACCGCCAAACAAACCTACCTGGATCCTTTTGCCGTACTGGATATTACCCCACACAAACAAATGATTTGTAGGCACATACGACTGTTCATCGGTAAGGGTATCGAGGCTGTGGACTGCATATCCACCCAGCAGCAGATGATCGGTAAGATTCTGGCCATAGATGGACTTGCATCGCCACACGAAACTTCCCCGGGTATATTTCCAATACGCCATGGCCGAGGTGCCCGAAACGGTTTCTTCGGCAATGGCATTGAGTTTATTGGTCATCCTGGGCCGGATCTTTTTCCAGTCTACGGCAACCCCCAGCACATGGGTACCCGATTTGTACTGAGCCTGCAGATGCATGTTGGGAACCAGCGCATTGCGAATGTATATGGCTTTCATCCCCGAAGGTCCGTCGTTCACATTATCCCGCTGCGAAAGGGCAGTAAGACTAACAGCCAGTTTGCCAAAAAACCTTGTAAAACTGATCTGCGGATTGCGGATAAAGGG
>CAZJZF010000452.1:0-2663 GCA_964550385.1 uncultured Lentimicrobiaceae bacterium
ATGGTCGATGTTTTCAATATAATCCAGCGAGTCGTCCTCGAAAAATTCCAGCATCGGTATTACCCTGAGCTGGTGTCGCATCGCTTTGCCGAGCAGAAAACGGATCTCATGGCTGTTTTCCCTCACCTTGTTTACCACCTCCTGTTTCGCGGTAACACCGAAAACACTCAGATATACTCTTGCAATCTGAAGATCGGGGGTAATGTTTACACGGGTTACGGTAACAAGCACCTGTTGCCCCCAAATCCCTCTGCCTTCTTTCTGAAACAGCTCTCCGATTTCCTTGAGAATCTGCCTCGATACCTTTTGTTGTCTTACCGAGTCCATAATACTATGGTATATGATCAACGGCAAAGGTAGGGAATCAAAGCATATCTTTGCACTTGTGCAGGGGATGCCTGCCGTGAAAGAAATTTCTGTTTCTTTATCAATCTAAATTATTGAAAACGTGACGATCAGGCATATTGAATGCAGTGGACCAACCCCTGACGAGCGAATGGTTAAGTTTATCGAAGAACATCATGTGATGACCCTGGCAACCGTTTCATTCGATGGCCTTCCCTGGTGCTCTTCCTGTTTTTATGCCTACGACTCAGTGGTCCATCAATTTGTTTTCACTTCCGATGAAACAACCCGTCATGGAGCAGACATGGCTGAAAATCCGGCAGTTGCTGCTGCCATTGCTCTGGAAACACGGGTAACTGGCAGAATAAGGGGAATCCAGATTGCCGGCAAAGCTTACAGGGTGCCGCCAGAGGATTTGTGGAAGTGGTCGGCACTATACCTGAAACAGTTCCCTGTAGCCGCTCTTGTGAAAACTACGCTGTGGATCCTTGATCCTGAATATATTAAGATGACAGACAACCGCCTGGGCTTTGGAAAGAAGCTCGTATGGCACAGGTAATCAGTTGCGTTAATAACTCTTTGCAATTGTTAAAAAAAAAGTGTTGCTGCCAGCAAGGGGTTAGCCTATCTTCGTTTTCGGAAAACTGACAACCAACGGTTTTTCGCACGGCCATAAAAACCAAGAACTTAGCTTTATTTTATCGTTAAATTATTTATCATCATTACCGGATGGAAGTCAATTCGTTTACCCAAGCATCCCAGGTGTTGCAAAGTCAGGAGAAAGAGAACAGGTTGTACGAGACACTGAAAACCCGATCAAGGCCTGAGCCACTTTCAGAAACTCAGGAAGAATCTGTGAACCAGATAGATGGCAAGATCAAGAAAGAGGAAAGCGAAACAATACCTGCCCAACCCGCCTATACCGAAGATGGTCAGCGGATTTACAGTTTCAATGAAGCATTCGAAGCATCTACCCTCTATTTCGATGGCGACACTCTTGCTGCCAATGTATGGGTTACCAAATATGCACTGAAAAACAGTGCAGGACAGCTATTTGAGTGTACACCTGATGATATGCACCGTAGAATAGCAAAGGAACTTGCCCGTATTGAAACCAACTATCCGAACCCTTTGAGCGAAGATCAGATATTCGACCTGCTGAAAGGATTTAAATATGTGGTCCCTCAAGGCAGCCCTATGGCCGGTATTGGCAATAACTGGCAAATCGGCTCTCTTTCAAATTGCTTCGTCATTGGGCACGATGGACCTTCCGACTCCTATGGAGCCATCATGAAAACCGATCAGGAACAGGTGCAGCTAATGAAAAGGCGTGGCGGTGTTGGACATGATCTCAGCCATATCAGACCCAAAGGAAGCCCGGTTCTCAACAGTGCTCTCACTTCTACAGGCATTGTCCCCTTCATGGAGCGCTTCTCCAATTCCACACGAGAAGTTGCACAGGATGGCCGCCGGGGGGCTCTGATGCTTAGCATCTCGGTGAAACATCCCGATGCCAGTGATTTTATCGATGCCAAGATGGAACAGGGGAAGGTTACCGGTGCCAATGTGTCGGTAAAAATAACCCACGAATTTATGGAGGCAGTGAAGAATGATACCCTCTTCACCCAGCAATATCCCATCGATTCCCCCAATCCTACCTATACAAAAACGATCAACGCCAGGGAGTTGTGGAATAAAATTGTAAACAATGCCTGGAAATCTGCTGAACCGGGGATTCTGTTCTGGGATACCATCATCAGCGAATCGGTACCCGACAGTTATGCAGACCTCGGATTTCGTACCGTTTCCACCAACCCCTGCGGAGAAATACCACTTTGCCCCTACGACAGTTGCCGCCTCGTTGCCATCAACCTGCTCAGCTACGTCGATCAGCCTTTCACGGAAAAAGCCAGTTTCAACTATCCCCTGTTTAAGGAACATGTACACCAGGCTATGCGGTTGATGGATGACATCGTGGACCTGGAAATAGAAAAGGTAGACAAGATCCTCCATAAAATTGAAAATGATCCGGAAGATGAGGAGTTGAAAAGGGTAGAAAGAAATTTGTGGCTCAACATCCGCAAAAAAGGTCTGGAAGGGCGCCGGACCGGACTTGGCATCACTGCAGAAGGGGACATGCTCGCAGCGCTGGGATTGCGCTATGGCTCTCCCGCTGCCATCGACTTTACCGTTCAGATCCATAAAACCCTCGCCGTTGAAGCATACCGGTCCTCTGTTACCATGGCGGGCGAAAGGGGAGCCTTCCCGATTTTCAACTTTGAACGGGAGAAAAATAACCCGATGATTCAGCGCATCGG
>CAZJZF010000453.1:0-2653 GCA_964550385.1 uncultured Lentimicrobiaceae bacterium
CCCGTTGCACGCTACACTAACGGCACTCGGTGTTCTCGCAGGTCTTGTGGTTTCTTACATGACCGGAAATATCAAACTTGTTTTCGTTCATTTGCTTGCGGGCCTTTTGCTATGGCTCTATTCAGCCCGGTATAAAAGGCAGCCGTTCTGGGGGAATCTGGTAATAGCTTTCTGCACGGCACTCACCATTGGGGTGGTATGGCTTTTCGAGTTTTTTGCCATGGCCGGAAACGGCGGATTTGTCATCAACCAGTCTGAGTTCAGATGGGTAAATACCGGCATTCTGTTTTTTGCTGTGTTTTCGTTCATCATTACCATAATCCGGGAGATGGTAAAAGATGTGGAAGATAGGGGGGGAGATGAGCGCTATGGCTGCCGAACCCTGCCGCTGGTTATGGGTGTTCCTGCTGTTAAATGGATCGTGGCTGTGCTTCTGATTCTTTCCATAGCTGCCCTTGGTTTCGTGCAGTATCATCTGTCGGGCATGGAACTCGGGCTCACCTGGATGTATTTTCTGGTTGTCCAGTTCATGCTGGGCTATGGTCTGGTAATGCTTCTCAGGGCGAAGGAACGGGATGAGTTTTCATTTCTCAGCCAGCTTTTCAGGCTTGTGATGGTGGCCGGAGTATTGTCGTTACAGGTGTACCATATTAATGCATAATCCATGATAAAACCTGCTGGGAAACTGATTCTGGCATCGGCAAGTCCAAGAAGAAAGATGCTCCTTGAAGGGCTTGGGCTTGATTTCAGGGTGGTGGTGAAAGAGATCGAAGAGTCCTGCCCCGGTCACGTGCCCGTTGAAGAGCTGGCAGAATGCATCGCAGTAAGGAAGTCGGAGCAGTTTGATGCTTCTGACTTAACCCCTGATGATATTCTTATCACCGCCGATACCATTGTCGTACTCAACGGCAGGGTGATTGGCAAGCCGGAAGGGAGAGAAGATGCAATAGCGATGTTGGTGAAGCTGTCGGGTCGTATGCATCTGGTATATACTGGCGTGTGTATCAGATCCCTTCAGAAAAAGGTACAGTTTACCGATTTGTCCAAAGTGTGGTTTGCCCCACTTTCAGAGGAATCCATCTCCCGTTATGTCGACTTTCACAAACCCTTCGATAAAGCCGGTGGCTATGGTATCCAGGAATGGATCGCTTATGCCGGGGTCGCACGAGTAGAAGGTTCGTTTTTTAATGTGATGGGTCTGCCTACCCACAGGGTTTATCAGGAACTGATGAATTTTTGACACGCCTTTCGCCCGAAAACCGTATCTTTGCCAGCACAGTTACTGTAACTATAGGGTAACGAAGATTTATGAAGAAACCATTGATTCTGGTCACCAACGACGACGGTTACCAATCCCCCGGCATCAGATTCCTGGCGCAGGTAGCTGCAGGATTTGGTGATGTGGTGGTCATCGCTCCCCATGAAGGAATGTCGGGAATGGGGCATGCCATTACCATAAAAACTCCCCTGCGCTTCAAAAAGCAATCTCTCAACGGCCTGTACCCTTTATATGCTGTGGAAGGAACTCCTGTAGATTGCGTGAAACTGGCCATGCGGAAAATTCTAGGCCGGCACCCCGACCTGATCCTGTCCGGAGTAAATCACGGTTCAAATGCTTCTGTAAACATCATCTATTCAGGCACCATGGCAGCTGCCTTCGAAGGGGCCATGGCTGGGATTCCTTCCATCGGTTTCAGCCTGCTCGACTACGACCCGCAAGCGCCGCTTGAACATCTCAGACCCTTTATGGAGGCCATTATCAACAATGTGATTCAGCGCGGGTTGCCCAATAACGTGTGTCTTAATGTAAATATTCCGGCAGAGGGCAACACGAAGACAATTAAAGGCATGAAGTTTTGCCGCCAGGCACTGGGATATTGGAAAGAGGAGTTTGACGAACGAAAGGATCCCCATCACCAACCCTACTTCTGGTTACGGGGAGAGTTTATCCGCACAGATCATGGCGATGATACTGATTTGTCAGCACTTGAACAACGTTTTATCAGCATCGTCCCGGTGCATTTTGACTTTACAGCTTTTTCCGCCCTGCATAATATCCTTGGCTGGGAAGGAGTTTTACCTATGGAGATCAATAACAATTCCTATGAAAATCTTCCAAAAAAATAACATCTGGTTCGGAATGGTGCTTGCACTCCTTGCCCCTCTGGCAAGCTATGGTATCCTTACGGCCATCAATCTGTTTCTAAAGTCTATAGCGAATACAGAAACAGAAGTAATGTTGAAGAGCACCATCATCCTTACCAGTATATTTCTCAATCTGTTTATTTTCATCCCCTATATCCGGAAAGAGAAGTACGAAAGAACCGGCCGCGGTGTGATGCTGGTAACCTTTGTTGCTGTGGTTGCGTACTTTCTTTTTCAGCTTTGATTTTCTTTACTCAAAATCCTATGCCGAAGTATTATATCATTGCCGGTGAAGCCTCTGGAGACCTGCACGCTTCGAATCTCGTCAGGGAACTGAAAAAGCTCGACCCTGCCGCTGCATTCCGGGGTTTTGGTGGCGATCGGATGATGGCGCAGGGAATGGAAGTAGTGAAGCATATCCGCGACCTCGATTTTATGGGATTCTGGGAGGTGCTGGTAAATCTGAAAACCATTCTCCGGCAGTTTAAGGAGTGTCGCGAAGATATTC
>CAZJZF010000454.1:0-361 GCA_964550385.1 uncultured Lentimicrobiaceae bacterium
CTATTAAACAGGCTGCTCTCCATACGAAAAGCGGGAAGGTCGGAGTTTTAGCCACCAGAAACACTTTCCAGGGGCGGTTATTTCAGGAAACTTCTGCCCGATATGCAAACGATAAGGATGTATTCATACAGGTGGGGGAAGGGCTCGTAGAGATTGTGGAGGAAGACAAAATCGACACACCGGAAGCGGAGGCTTTGCTCAGACTTTATATTGAGCCCATGATTAAGGCTGGGGTTGACCAGATTGTGCTTGGTTGCACCCATTATCCATTTCTGATCCCACTGATCCGGAAGATCGTACCGGAAGGTGTAATTATCCATAACCCAGCCTATCAGCTTATCGTTGGTTGGGATAAGCAGCG
>CAZJZF010000454.1:371-2644 GCA_964550385.1 uncultured Lentimicrobiaceae bacterium
TGCCCGTCAGACACGCAGGGTGCTCGAAAGCGAAGGACTGCTGGCAAAGAAGAGTTCCTTTCAAAACGCCTTTTACAGTTCCGGAGATACCGCTATTCTCAATGGGTTGATTGGCAGGATTTTGCCAGGAAACCCCATTGCTGTGAAGGTCAGTCTTTGATCAATAGGTCTTTGTGATATTCTGATTGACTGTAAGGATAAAATCAGCTTTGTTGAAATAGGCAGAATCAAGCTTTTCTATGCTGGCTTGCTCAGCGGTGGTAATGGTCATGATCTTCAGCCCCGGCTTATATTGATTCAGGTACCATACGATCCCTTCCCTGTCATCCGAATGATAGCTTCCATTGAAATGCAGGATTTTTTTACCAGACGAAAGATTTTTCAGTATAAACCAGGCCATGGTGGCGTCCTTGATTGCCTGCGCTTTTGGAAGATTGTCGTTGGCGTGCATGGCACCCCCGCCCATTCGTGCCATGGCCTGATAGCTTTTCAATTCCGGATCATAGGGAACAGGAAGGGGAGGAAGGTAAGCTTTGGCTTCGGTAGTTAATGTTTCCAGTGCTTTAAAACCCTTTTGGTTGACCAGGGCAGCATACCTGCGCGGAACGTTGGTGGCAATGAAGGGGATTTTTTTTGCTACAGCGAATGAAATCAGAGGTTTATAGTCGGTTTTGTAATTATCCCACAAACGGGTTCCTCCCTCAAAATCCCTCTCACGGATCTGGCCTGACAGTAGCTCATTGAGTATCAGCTGCTGGTCGGTTTCAAACATTTCTGCTCCCATGATAAAGGCTGATGAATCTTTTTTCCAGAGATCCATTGCCACCTCAATCTCCATCCAATGACTGATGGCGTTATTATGAAGCTCTCCGAAAAAAATCACATCTGCGGTGGCCAGCTGATCTATCACATACTGATAACCAACTTTATTACCATCTTTTGTAAAATACTGATAAACAGGCTTATCACCAGTGATAAATGCCAGAAACAGAGGTAGCATCAACAACAGGGTGGTTTTTTGTAACCATTGGCTGATTTTCTTCATTTGGATTGGTTTTTATAGGTTGAAACATCTGAAAGGCAAAAAGAAATGAGAAAAGGGACGCCCCCACTTGCGTTTCCAGGGTATCTTCAGCCGCAAGTGAGAAATACAGGATTATCAGGGTTATGATAAACCATAGCGTAAGTTTTTTATATCGGAAATACAGAGGTCCTGCAAGTGCGATAAGGAACAGAATCAGCCCTGGAATACCAAAAGTTATTAAAATGGTGAGGTATTGATTGTGTGCCCGCAGAGGTGTTCCTGCCAAAGAAGAATTGCAAACCACCATGTGGTTTGCAAAATCGCTTTTAACATCTCCGGTTCCCACTCCGGTAAGTAAATTTTCTGATGCCAGATCCAGGCCAACCCGCCATAATTCAATTCGCTGCAGCACAGAATGCCCTTTGGGATCCCCCTGGGCCAGGTAATTCCAGTACTCCCACTTGAGCTGATCAAATCTTTTTCGCAGCCAAGAAAACCGGCTGTATTTGTAATTGGTCAAACCTGCTTCCACCATTCTTATTTCATCGTCCGTTAAAGACTCTACACCCTGGGCATCTTTTCGCAACCCTTTTGAACTTAAAAATCTCAGCAGGACATCTCCAGTTTCATAACCCGTTTCAAGCTGATGGTCAAACGGCATTTTGCTTCTTCGGTTCCAGGATTCACGCATTTCCTCTTCAGCAACATAAATCCAAACCAGGTTTCCGTTTTCATTCAAAAGGCTGGTGTGATCGTGAAAGTAAGGATTGCCCTGCCTGGTATACTGATCGAGGTTTTGAGCGATTTGATCAACCTCTGGCACAAACTCTTTCTGGATTCTCAAGGCCATCCAGCCTGATCCTGCCACCAGCAGGGTTAGGCCACCCAGTGCCAGAAGCCTGAAATGACCGGAAATTTTTCTGTTGAAAATAACCCAGAGCAAAGCTGCAAACAAACCAAGTGCGAGGGCGGTGATGCCAGTCAGGCTTTCCAATAGAAGCACAGATCCAAAAAGCCAGAAGACAAGTATTGTCCATCCGGTTTTTTCAAAGCGGGTATTGCTTTCTTCTATCATTTTGAAAGCAGCGACAAACATCGCAATGCAAACCATCATACTGAAACGTATATGGGAGTTATAGGGCACGAGATCCCTGGGATCCAGCGGGTTATTTGAAATCCACAGGACAAAGGTGAAAAGGGTGCCAACGGTAACAGAGCCTATAAAGACTTTGAGCACGGCGGAAATCTG
>CAZJZF010000455.1:0-2637 GCA_964550385.1 uncultured Lentimicrobiaceae bacterium
TCCAGGTATCGAGATTGTAATTCAGGGGCACAGCGACCTTGTGGGGGATGCGGCCCACTGTAACCGGATTGGTAAAGCAAGGGCCGAAGAGGTGTATAACTATCTCAGGAGCAAAGGGATTGCAGCATCACGAATTAACCGTGAGGGGAAAGGAAAATCTGAACCGGTTTGGCCGGTGGAGGATCAGGAATGGAAAGCCCGGGAAAACCGGAGGGTCGAGATTCTTTTTCTGAATCCTTGATGAAGAAATGCCAACAGCACACGGATGAGACTGATTCTACAGATCATCACGAATTTTAATCAATTTCTTACGGCTGGTCGTTTGCTGAGGATTCCGGTAACAGTTCCGGAAGGCTATCCCCGGAAGGTAACGCCTCTACGTCCCTCAGCTTTCTTTTGATGGCTTCGGTACGTTTCCCCATCAGCTCATCGATGGCGCCGCCTGCCGTGGTGATGTTTTTATGCGCTTTCTCCAGCAGTCCGCCAAACTTTTCAAACTCGGTCTTAACCGCCCCTAGGATAGTCCACACTTCACTGCTGCGTTTCTGGAGGTGCAGGGTGCGGAAGCCCATCTGCAGGCTGTTGAGGATGGCAGTGAGCGTTGTGGGACCTGTTACCACCACTTTGAATTCGCGCTGCAGCTGGTCGATGAGGGAAGAGCGCCGGATCACTTCGGCATAGATCCCCTCGAACGGCAGAAACATAATGGCGAAGTCGGTGGTATTGGGTGGATCGATGTATTTGTCGCGAATATCCTTTGCCATCTTCTTGATGGTCTGCTCCAGATTTCGGTTGGCAGTTTCGATCAATGCCGGATCTGCGGTGTCATAGGCATCCACTATGTATTCATAGGCATCCCTGGGAAACTTGGCATCGAGCGGAAGATACACATATTTGCCCGGCTCTTCGCGCCCCGGCAGCCTGATGGCAAATTCAACAAGCTCGGTACTCCCTTTTTTAGTACGCACATTCATCTCGTACTGCTCCGGCGACAGCATTTGTTCCAGCAGCATGCCAAGCTGCACTTCTCCAATACCTCCGCGCTGCTTCACATTGCTCAGCACCTTTTTCAGACCGCCTACATCCTGGGCGAGGCTGCGCATCTCACCCAGTCCCCGCTGCACCTCCTCCAGTTGCTTGCCCACGGTCTCGAACGACTGTCCAATCCGCTCATTCAGCGTTTTCTGCAGTTTTTCCTCTACCGTTTCGCGCATCTGGTCCAGCCGCTTCTCTGTACTCTGCACCAGCTTCTCCTGCTTCTCCTCAAGCTGTCCGAATTTTTGCCTTTGCAACTCGTTGAACGACTGCACACTTTTGTCGAAACCCTCCCGAAATTCCCGAAACGACTGAAGCATCGAATCCGAAAGTGACTTCTGGAGTTCCCGTAATGAGGCAGCCATCTCCTCCCGTC
This sequence comes from uncultured Lentimicrobiaceae bacterium, assembly GCA_964550385.1. Taxonomy (GTDB): domain Bacteria; phylum Bacteroidota; class Bacteroidia; order Bacteroidales; family SKPS01; genus SKPS01. The sequence goes on from CAZJZF010000455.1 coordinate 1,412, forward strand.
CCTCACGCGCCTGACCCCTCCCCTCTTCGCGGTTCAGCAGAAACTCCTCCTTCAGCCGCTTCTCAATACCCTCAAGCCCTTTATCCAAAGTCTCAAGCCGCTGTGTCAGCTCCCTGCTTGCGTCAGCCGGCTTGTTCACTTTGACAATCAAATAGATCAGCAAAGAGAAATTCAATAAAACGAAGATCAGAATCAGGATGATGGGAAGAGACATTGTAGTTAGGAGTTAGAAGTTAGCTTCAGGATTGATTGCCTGGTACAAAGGTAGGACTTTCGGATGTTCCTTAAAAATTGTTAAACCCATGACAAAACTGCATCCGGAATGTTTAAGTGATCGCAATTGAATGACAAAAATGCAGTTTTCTTCCCATGGCAAACGATTTGACAAACGCATGCAACAACAAAAGACTAAAAAACTCAACCTCCTCAACATCCTCAACCTCCTCAACAGCTAAACAACTAAACAAATAAACAACTAAACAAAATGTTCACCTACCTCATCATCTTCGGCGGTTTTATGTTACTCAGCTTTCTGGTTGGGAATCAGCTTAAATCAAGGATTGCTAAATATTCAAAGATACCCACAGCGTACGGACTCACCGGGAAAGAGGTGGCCGAAAAGATGCTGCGCGATTCGGGTGTTAGCGATGTAACCGTTATCTCAACAGAAGGAGAACTTACAGACCACTACAATCCATTGAAAAAAACGGTGAACCTGAGCCGCAATGTTTATTACGGTAACAGCATAGCCTCGGCAGCCATTGCCGCGCACGAATGCGGACATGCTGTGCAACACGCCAATGCCTATGCGCCCCTGAAATTCAGGTCAGCCATGGTACCTGCAGTCTCTTTTGCGTCCCGATATGTTCAGTGGGTTCTTCTGGCCGGTATCCTGATGGTGGAGATGTTCCCGAATCTGCTGCTGGCCGGAATCGTGCTGTTTGGCTTAACTACCCTGTTCAGCCTGATTACTTTACCCGTTGAAATCAACGCCAGCCAAAGGGCGCTCGCATGGCTCAACAACAGCGGCATCACCACCTATGAGTCCCATCCGCAGGCCCAGGATGCCCTGAAATGGGCTGCCTATACCTACGTGATCGCTGCGCTGGCATCGCTGGCAACGCTGCTGTACTACATTATGATATTCATGGGTGCTTCGAGAGACTAATTTAATTAGAAATTAGAAATTAGAAATTAGAAATCGGAGCGTAGCGTAGACCACGCCG
>CAZJZF010000456.1:0-2630 GCA_964550385.1 uncultured Lentimicrobiaceae bacterium
CCGAAAAGCTGATGCACCCCAGGAACCTCATCAAAAAACTTTACCACGTGAGACTCGATAAGCCTCTTGCCCGGGAACACCTCATCAAGATATCCAAAGGGGTAAAACTCGAAGATGGCTTCATCAGGGCAGATGAAATTTCCTATGTTGGCACAGTGGAAGATGGAACTGAAATTGGCATGGAGATCCATTCGGGGAAAAACCGTATTGTTCGCAGGATTTTCGAATCGCTTGGCTATGAGGTTACAAAACTCGACCGTGTTATGTTTGCCGGGCTCACTAAAAAAGATCTGCGTCGTGGGAAATGGAGACCCCTCACCAAGGAGGAACTGAATTTTCTTCAAATGCTATAAGGAATAGCCGGGTTTTTCGTTGTGGAAGCATACCAGAACCCTGTTACAGTGCAAAGAAACGATTTCAGAACAAAAGGCTTCAAAGGGCTGCGTTACGTGGGTATTGCCTTTGGAGTCATGGTGCTGTTGTTGCTGATTACCTCCTTTATTCTTGAAAAGAAGGTAAAAGGGATGCTCGTGTCCGAAATCAACAAGCAGCTTACTGCCGATGTCAGGGTCGGAAAAATCAGCCTCAGCCTGCTGCGAAGGTTCCCGCAGGTGAGTCTCCATTTCTCTGATGTCCGTATCGAAAGTCTGCCGGGCGATACCGCACCTCTCCTGGAAGCACGACACCTGTTCCTTCAGTTCAACCTGATAAAGGTGCTAAGGGGAGACTACACCCTGAAGCATATCGAGCTTTCGGATGGCAGGCTTAACCTGTGGATCCCTGCCGAAGGGAAAGCCAACTATTTGATTGTTAAGTCCGGATCCGGCGAATCTTCAGAACCGTTCTCCATGGATCTGCGACGGGTTGCCATCCGGGATATGGACCTGAGGTACCGCAGTGAGCCGGATGAGATGCTTTTACATTTTTTCAGCAGAAAAAACATCCTTAAAGGCAATTTCTCCGCTGACAATTATGTGCTAAAGGCTTCCGGCGATTTGTTGCTGCTGCCCACTTTGATTGCAGGGAGACATTATTTCTCAGGACAGGAAGCTGAGCTGGATCTTCACCTTGCCATCAACAACCTCATGAATACCTATACCTTTATTAAAGGGGAACTGGATATAGAAGGGCTTCCTTTTTCGCTCAGCGGATCAATTTCGGACCGCCCCGGCAAAGAAGCCCTGGATCTTGTTGTGGAAGGAAGGGAGATGAACCTGGAGCATCTGGCCGCCATGCTCCCTTCCGACCTTGGGTATCTGAGGGAAATGTACGACGTGAATGGCGATATCGGATTCAGGGGTACATTGATGGGTGGTTTTTCAGAAGGAAGAACTCCCGAAATCAGATTTTCATTCGATCTCGGCAACGGAAAGATTGAGCAACGTAAAAACAATTTGGCACTGAATGACATTGCCTGTAAGGGGGAATTTTCAACCCTCGATGGAAATACCTCCTTTAAGATTGAAAACTTTTCTGCCGCCCTTCCTGATGGAATCATCAGGGGTGACTTTTCACTCACTGACCTGAACCATCCCAGGGTCAGCACCACCTTGAATATAGAAGCTGGAATGCCGGCATTACTCGGGTTTCTGAACATAAACGATCTGGAGCAGGTGGCAGGAAGGGTCGCTTTGAACCTTACATTTGAGGGAGAAGTAATGTTTGGCAGCAACTTTACATTGGAGCAGCTGGTGCATTGCAAAACTTCCGGAACGGTAAAACTTGAAGGGGTTGCAGGAAAACTTCGGGGATATCCCCTGATTTCCGGTCTTGCGGGTATGGTGCAACTCAACAACAATACCCTCAGTGTTGGCAGGCTGACAGGAAAAATCAATCAGGAGCCTTTCATCCTGACAGGGAGCCTCGAAAACCTGATTCCCTATCTGGTGAGTTCAGGCAACGGACTAATTTTCAATGCGAAACTGCACTGTGCTTCGCTGGATGCAGACCATCTGTTTTCTTCAGAAAAATCAGGGAAAAGTAGTGATGGCCCATCCTCCCTCTCTTTGCCCGGAGGGGTTACCGGTATTCTGGGAATCCAATCGGATAAATTCCGATACGGCCGGTTTACTGCAACAGGGGTTCGGGGTGTGATTTCGCTGACACCGGGAAGAGTGCGTATTGACAACCTCAGGATGGAGGCCTGCAGCGGCATCATCACCGGAACGGTGGCAATGGCTCAGCAGAAAGATCAGAGCTTTCTGCTGGAAGCAGAGATGCAATCCCTTAAAACGGATATCGCTGCGCTTTTCTATCAGTTTAACAATTTCGGACAGGAAGACCTTACCGATAAGGAGCTCAGGGGTTTATTAACGGGAACCCTTCGGTTCAGTGCTCCCCTGGCCCAAAACGGATCTCTGCAATGGCAAGCGTTGGAAGCCATTGCCGACCTGAAAGTGGAAGAGGGGGCACTGCTGAACTACAAACCGGTGATGGAGCTATCAAAGTACACCCGTATCGAGGATCTGTCGGATATCAGGTTTAAAACCCTCGAAAACCAAATCAGGATTAAGGACAACAAAGTGATCATCCCTCAGATGACCATCCTTTCGGATGCTGCTGATTTGACAGTTTCAGGTACGCATACCTTCGAAGGAGACATTGATTACCATCTTAGCATCCTGCTGTCT
>CAZJZF010000457.1:0-2628 GCA_964550385.1 uncultured Lentimicrobiaceae bacterium
TGAATACCGAGATGGACATCCTGGTGATGGGGAATGTTTGGTTTGACAAGCGGGAGATGACAGATGTAGTGATGCATGATTTACCATTGCAGTCTTTTGGTTCCGATTAAACGAAACAGATCTGAAATCTGGGCATTATAATATTTACCCAACATAAACACACTGAAAATGACAAGATTCACTTTTACCATCGGCATTCTGCTGTGGGTTGCGATGCTGTCGTCTCAGAACCAGGTGCCTCTATTACAATGGGAACGTTATTTCGACGGGCAGACAGGCTACAATGGGGGTGATGCCGCCCTGCTGATTTCGGTCGATACTGCTGGAAATGCCTGGGTGTCAGGTTATGAGCGTGGCGACCTGACCAATTTTGACCTGTTTCAAATGAAGATCAATCTGTTGGGGGATACCCTGTGGACCAGGAAGGTGATTCCTGATAATTTCGATAACCTGCCCATTTCACAGGTGCTCGACCAGAATGGCAACCTGTATATTCTTGCCTACAGTCTTGCATTTCCCGGCCCCAATTATTATATTTTGCTGAAATACAACACATTCGGTCAGTTGCTGTGGAGTCAACAATTCACAGCACTTCAACCCGGAAACAACAATGTGCCGGTGAGTTGTCTGGCAGTGGATGCTGCGGGAAACAGTTATTTTACCGCCTCAACATTTCAGTCGTACGGCGACATTGCAGTGTTCAAGGTGGGGCCCAACGGCGATTCGCTCTGGAGCAGATATTACAATGGTACCGGCAACAAATCCGATTATGCCACAGCCATCGCCATCAGCGACTCAGGTAATGTGTATGTTTGCGGAACCACGTGGAACGGAGTGTCGTACGATTACGTGGTGATCAAGTATAACAATTCGGGAACACAGCTATGGCTTTCCTTTTTTGATGACCCGTACCACGGAACCGATTATGCTTATGCGCTGGATGTGGATAATGCGGGCAATGTTTATGTAACCGGCGAAAGCTATTTTGCCAGTACATCTACCCGATTTGCCACCGTGAAGTACAATGCCGCTGGCACCCAGCAATGGGTGGCCCATTATACTTCCGACAGCCTGTCTGACAAAGCCCAGGTGGTTAAGGTGCGGAGTGCCGGTGAAATCTATGTGGCCGGCACCAGCTACGGGGGGCATTGGTCCAATGGAGGAACTGGTAACGACCTGTGTGTGGTGAAGTACAATGCAGCAGGACAGCAGCAATGGGTTGGGCGGCACAATGGACAGGGGAATGACGATGACTACCTACTGACCATGACGTTCGATAATGCAGGCAATGTAGTGCTGGGAGGCTACACCAACGATAATGTATTCTGGAAAGATATGGCGGCTGCCTGCTTCTCTCCGGCCGGCCTTCCGCAGTGGCAGATCGGTTATGACAAAGACAGCGCAATGCAAAAAGCTTATGGACTGGCATTTGCGCCCAATGGTTCGATGTATATGGTTGGAGAAAGCAAAAACGATTTCTGTGTGCTGAAATACGATTTTGTGATCGGCATAGGCTCCCCCAAAACCGAAATGACAACCTCAGCTTATCCAAATCCCGCAAGCGACGTATTGCACCTCAGCATTTCTCCCGAAGCAAAGACGCCTGTGGTTGTGACCATCTTTGACCTTCAGGGTAGAATTTGCCGGGTTGAGCCTGTTGCTGCTATGATTTCGGATCAGATTTCAATCAATATCAGCAATCTGGCACCGGGATGTTATAATGGAATCGTTGATAATGGCAACGGTTGTAATCATTTCAGATTTGTTGTCAGCAGATAGCATGCAGAGCGCTAAACAACTAAACAGCTAAACAACTCAACATCCTCAAGGTTGAGCGCTTCGCTGCTGGCCTTTGGCTATTGGCTGTTGGCTTTTGGCTGTTGGCTTTTGGCTGTTGGCTTTGAGGGTCATGGTTGCTGAGACCTCTCATGATCACAACATCACCAGCCATCCATATGCTTTAAACCACTCATAACTCATCACTTATAACTTATAACTTATAACTTATAACTTATAACTAGTTGACTGTCCCCTGTCTACTGTCCCCTGTCGCCTAAAGATACCTCTGGATATAGGAAAAATCGGGTGTAAGTTCTCCTTTGTAAAGGATCATGCCTCTGAGGATGGGATTGGGAAGGTCGAGGTGAAGGAAAGGTTTGGAGAAGTCGGCCTTGGCAATCTCTTCCATATAGGGCAGCATGGCGTCGCCGAACGCAATGGATGAGTCGCGTGGCAATTCCGTGGGGAGGATATCCACGGTCATCATCTGGATGCCATGCCCTTCAAAACCACTTTCTATTTGCTCTGTATCAGGATTATACACAAAAACAGGGTCTTCCACATGGGCTGCTTTTACCGTACTTTCAATGCTGCCATCCACATCGCAGGTGATGTCGCCAATCACCTTCAGCTTGGGTTCACCCGAAGCGTATAATTTTTTGAGGTCAGCTTTGGTGATGAGCTTCGGATATTTTGCATCCCAGTACATGCCATTTACCAACACCAACAGGTGGGGCACATAGTCGTCGAATCTGCTGATATACTGCTCGGGGTGTTGGTAATAATGTTGCAGGTCGAAGGCGGCTTCCGGATCGAGTGGTTCCACGAGGTCTCTTTCTCTGAAGATCG
>CAZJZF010000458.1:0-2625 GCA_964550385.1 uncultured Lentimicrobiaceae bacterium
CAATTATTTACATCCATTCAGAGAAGGAAACGGACGGACACAAAGAGAGTTTTTAAGACTGTTGGCGTTAGAAAAAGGTTTGACACTAAATCTCAACCCACCAGACAACAAAAGTGTTTACGAACGATATATGAAAGGAACCATTGAAAGTGAAGTGATTACATTGACAGAGTTGATTTTTGAACTAATTGACACAATGAAAAATAGAAGAACGGTGCATAATAAGTTAGGCTTCCCCGTCTGCGACGAGGCGGGCAGTGTGGCTGAGCAACGAAGCAAAACATGAGAAGTCCCGCGAATGCTGGGAAGTATTTATATCCGGGTACTTTACATTGATTTTCAGAATTTGCTGATTGGTATGGTCACCAGAAATAAGTTTTGGAGCCACAGTGCAGGTATGCCGCTAGCAGGCTTCACCGGTTGCTGTTTCGATCCAGAACCAGTTTGCCAGTGGCAGTGTATCCAGTACCCTGAATCACAAGATGATAGAATCCATCGGTCAGGTGCTCCAGGATCAGGGATTTCGTTGCATGATCGGCGGTGACCCCAAATGTTTCCCGGTGTACCTTTTTGCCTTCATGGGAGTAAATTTCCAACTGGTATTCACCCGGAGGTATGCCATCCAGATAAAGCCTCACGGATCCTTCGGATGGGTTTGGGACAATTCTCAAGCCTGCCCCGGCCAGAGGGGTGTTGATGCCGGTTAAAAAGTGTATTTTGATGGTATCCGTTGCACTGCAGCCGTTTATGTCGGTTATATGCACCCATACGGTCTGGGTGCCTGCCCCGGTGCCGGCGGTATCGAGCAGGCAGAATTGGCCGTTGTGCCCATTACTCCACTGGTAGCTGCTGAATCCCGGGCCAGCATCCAGCAGGAGGCTGCCCCCTGATGGCACGATGGTGTCGTTGCCCAGAAATACCCACGGTAACGGATGGATGGTCAAAGTAGAGACGGCTTTGCCGGTACATGCCTGGGCCGGGTTCCCGTCGATGGTTTCCACCCTTACGGTATGTACACCCGGTGTCATCCCCGAGGTACTCACATACAAGGTGCTGGTGGGTACCGGGGTCATCACCGGCATCCCGTCGATGGACCAGAGAAAATCGGCCGCAGGGGGATCGGTCGCGACCTGGAAGGTAACCGGCTCGCCCTGGCACACGGAGGTGTCAGGGGTGAGTATGGCAGCCGTTCCATCCACCACCAGGCAATAGGTGTAGGTCTGTACCCCGTTGTACGGGCATGCAAAGTCACGGATGGTGGCCGTGAAGTAGTGATGCCCCCTGTCGGCGGCTGTGGGGATCCAGGTAAACAGGGCATAGGCCGAGTCGGTATCCTGGTGGAACACCTGGAAGCCAGCCTGGGCAATGGCCTGGTTCCAGGATATGTTGAAATTTTCACGGTTACCCGGGATGGTGGCATTGGCCGTATCGGGATCATAACCGTAAAGGGCAAACGTCACGGTGTCCCCAAGGCAGACATCTTTGCGAAAGATGGTGTCGGCCGGGTTGTACCCTGAGACGGGCGCCGTGCTTATCCCGCCGAGGAGTGGGAGTTGGTTGTTGCAGCTAATGGAGTTCAGCTTGACATCCCGGTAGCTTGTGCCAACGAGGGTGGGCACTCCGTTCAGGGTGCGCCACTCGTCCACCCTGAGCAACATCAGCGATAGGATGTTCATGGTGGGTTTCATCCTGATTTCGCCGGTTACCGGATCAATGGTCACTGGCGGATTGGATGCGATGGGTTGTGATGCTGAATACGGGGGGAGCCAGATCAAATAAGAGGTGCCGGAAGACTCGAAAGGATTGGTCAGGGAATAGGAGAGCGAATCACCGTCGGGGTCGATGGCCCCGTGGTTGATGATGCTCTGCTGCCCCGTGCACATGAAGTTAACGGGATTGTTGGCGAACACCGGGGAACTGTTGTCGGGGGCAATCAGGGTATTCAGCCTGGTTTCAATATAACCGGGCCATCCGCCGCCCCCTCCTTGAATGGTCTGTGAGGGAGGTCGGCAACAATCATCGTAACTGACTTTCCAGTTGCATGGGGGTAATTGTATCTGGGTCTCATACACGTTTGTCTGGTAGCCGGTGTTGCTTCCACCGGAACATGAAGTCAGGATACCCGGACATGCGGGGGTCAGATTCTGGTTGCTGATCTTGGGTATATTGGTAAGGTTGAAATTGAGGGCCGGATTGGTGGGACATTGGAACTGAAGCGTCACCATACTGGGGGCATTGATATAGCCGCAGTCGCGGTATATGATCAACCTTGGCTGGTAAATGTATTGCCCCAGGGAGGTTAATGACAACTCAAGCCCAGCAAGCCATTGGGCGCTTACCGCTATCGGGAGTATAATCATGCACAACAAAGCAATTATGGTGCTACAGCATCTTTTCATCGTGAATCATTTGCCAGATATCGGTCAGTTAGACTGCCCGAAAACGATGAGGTTTAATGTGGATTTCCGATGGTTTGTATCGATGACAACTTCGCAGATCCGCAGGAAGGTACCTCCGGCATCACACCTCCCTGCTGCAACGGCACTGAAAAAAGTGCTTGCATCGTATCTTTGAACCCACTACCTTTGGCTCTCAACAGCCCCACCCTCCGGTGACCCCATGCCA
>CAZJZF010000459.1:0-2625 GCA_964550385.1 uncultured Lentimicrobiaceae bacterium
ATGCTGCCTGCCGGTAAGTGTCCGCCAGGGTACCAGGCGTTCTATATTATAGGTGTACGCCGAATAGGCACGTCCGTTCGACATTAAACCCGACCAAACTGGTGAATTTAAGTACCTGTATGGCCTGGTTTGAAGGTCTTTAAAGTTCATCCTGATGTCTTTGCTACCTTCAGCCAGGTCACTGAGAATCATCCCTGTTCTCTTTTCAGCGTCCTTGTAAGCTCTGTGAGCTAATTCGCCATTTGTCACGCTTGACAAAAATAACACAGCATTTGCCGCTTCCTCATCTTCAAATAAGGATGGGTAAGCAACTCCATCTAATTCCCGGATGTGGTTTTTATCATCCAGCATTTTTTCATAAAAATCTTCACAATCATAACTATTTCCATGCGCGCCGAGACCCTTCCTGATATTGGGACCAAGACAGATATACTTATCATAAATTCGGGTGTAATCACGCTCCAATACTACTATTTTATGCATGGTTTTCCCCGGGATCGGTTCACACTCACCTTTACTCCAGTCTTTAATTTGTGGTTGGGTTATTTCACCAGGTGAGTCGTGAGAAATAGGCATATTGACAATATCCTTTATTGGCTCCGGTAAGTGTTTTGTTGCCAGTTCACTGGTGGCCCTGGAAATATCCCGAAAGATTGCCCAGTCACTTCTTGATTCCCAAACAGGTGCAATAGCTGCAGATAAAGGATGTATGAATGAATGCATATCTGTGCTGTTCAGATCGTTCTTCTCATACCAGGAAGCAGCAGGAAGGACAATATCAGAATATAAGGCGGAGGTATCCATTCTGAAATTCAGATTAACTATGAGGTCCATCTTTCCTTTTGGGCTCTCACTTCTCCACTTGATATCCTTCACAAATTTATCCGCTACTTCATCCGCAATACTGTTGTGATGTGTCCCCAGGTAATGGTTCAGGAAAAATTCATGCCCTTTCGCACTCGCCATCAACGCATTACCTCTCCAGATATACCATACTCTCGGGAAATTAACCTCTTCATCGGGTTCAACGACGGCATGCAGAATTTCCTTTTTCTTCAATTTATCCACAAGGTAATCTTTGATTTGCTCATCCGATTCGGCTCCAGCCTTGATAGCGTCCCGAACTATCTCAAAGTTATTCTTGTTGTATTGAGGGTAAAAGGGCATCCATCCGTTCCTGACGGCTTTCACAACCAGGTCGGCCGAATGCATAGAAGATAGATCATTCTTTGGCACGGTGTTGTAATCTGCCTGATTACCATCATAGCGCCACTGATCAGAATTGATGTAATGCCAGATTGGTGTTTGCTGCAACCTGGCAACTCCCTGCCAGTCTTTAGCAGTCATGATAGTTGCCCAGGAATCAGTCGGAGCCAATTTTTCCTGACCCACATAGTGATTCATGCCTCCGCCGTTTGTCCCGATACAGCCGGTTAGCATCAATGCCATGGTACTGGCGCGATAGATCAGGTTACTATGATACCAATGATTAACGCCCGCCCCGATAATGATACTGCACTTGCCATGTGTAACTTCAGCAGTCCTTGCCCATTCTCGTGCAAACTGCAGAACGGTTTTTGGCCCGACACCGGTAAATATCTCCTGCCATGCCGGCGTATAGGCTGCCGTGGAATCCTCATAAGAATTCGGGTATTCACCTCCAAGGCCGCGATCCACTCCATATTGAGCCATGATCAGGTCATAAACGGTAGTTGCAGCAACCCTGCCTTCCAGCGTTTCTAAGTACTTTACCGGAACACCCCTGCTGGCTATGTTATTCTTCCCGTATTCCACGAAATCAACCTGAAGGATCTCATCATGGTTCTGTGCCAGGGTTAATACAGGATCATAACTTTTCCCGGTTTCGGGATCTTCATATTTTAAATTCCAGTTGCCTTCTTTGGAATCCCACCTGTGCCCCATGCTACCTCCGGGGCAGAAAAGTTCACCGGAAACACTGTCGATGTTCAGGAACTTCCATTCACTATTTTCCGTATCGCTATATTTGCTAATCATACCGGATCTTAGCAATCGTCCTGGTTGATATTTTCCGCCTTCTTTTGTGATTTGCACCAGAAACGGACTATCAGTGAATCGCTTCACGTAATCAATAAAAAAGGGGGTTTGTTTATCGACGTGATATTCCTTCAATATAACATGAGTCACAGCCATCCAGAAAGCGCCATCTTGTCCGGCATGAACGGGTACCCATTTATCTGCATATTTGGCAACCATGCTGAAATCGGGAGAAAAAACCACGGTTTTAGTCCCATTATGTCTTGACTCTGAAAAGAAATGAACATCCGGTGTCCTTGTCATTCCTAGGTTGGCGCCCATCACTGCCACAAACTTTGAATTGTACCAGTCGGCGCTTTCGGCAACATCTGTCTGTTCACCCCAGATTTCAGGAAAGGAATTCGGCAGTTCACAATACCAATCGTAAAAACTAAGATTCACTCCTCCCATTAGCTGGAGGAAACGAGCACCTGCTGCATAACTCAGCATTGACATGGCCGGAATTGGAGAAAAGCCTATCAGGCGGTCAGGCCCATATTTCTTTACGGTATAAATATTAGCTGCCGCGATCATTTCCAGCGCATCCTCCCAAGCAACCCTTCTAAAACC
>CAZJZF010000460.1:0-2620 GCA_964550385.1 uncultured Lentimicrobiaceae bacterium
TTCGACTCACAGCCATAAAGATTGCCGCTGGTATCCCTTTACCCGAAACATCGCCAATTACAATACCCAAGCGATCATTGTCAATTAGAAAGAAATCATAGAAATCACCACCCACCTCTTTGGCAGCAACCATCGTGGCGAAAATTTCAAAATCCTTCCGATCGGGAAATGGGGGGAATATTTGCGGTAAAATTCCCTGCTGGATTTCCCTTGCCACATTCAGATCACTTTGGATTGAAACTAACTGATCATGTTCTCGCAAGGCCCGTCGCTGCTGGTTGATTTCATCAATGGTTTTATTGATGGTAATTTCCAGATCTTCAAAATTTATAGGCTTGGTAAGAAAATCAAAGGCACCCCGGTTCATTGCTGTTCTGATGTTATCCATATCGCCATAAGCGGATACTACCACCGTTTTCAGCGAAGGGTGTTTTAGTTCCTTAAGTTTCAGCAGCAGCGTTAAACCATCCATCTCGGGCATATTAATATCAGAAAGAATGATGCCTATATCAGGATGCTCTATCAGCTTCGAAAGTGCTTCCAAACCATTGTGCGCAAACACAAAATGATACTCTTCGCTGCGAATCTGGCGGCGAAATTTTTGTCTGATCAGCGGTTCAAGATCCACCTCATCATCTACGACCATTATCTTCATTGGCAATTCCTGATATACATTGTTTTCCATGGCAAGTAATTAGTTCAGTTATCTGATTATTAAAGATTTAGGGGGATATTTATTACAAATTCGGCATACTCACCCTCTTTCGAATTAACCACCAGTGTTCCACGATGTTCCTGCACCACGATGTCGTAGCTGAGTGACAGTCCCAAACCGGTCCCTTGTCCGGGAGGTTTGGTTGTAAAGAACGGGTTGAAGACTTTATCCAAAACTTCAGGAGGAATTCCCTTTCCATTGTCCCGGATCCGAATTTCTATCTGATCCGACATTTTTTTTGTAGCAACCAACAATTCAGGAAAGTATGCCTCCTTGAGTTGCTTCTTCTTTTCATGCGTCGCATAGCATGCGTTGTTGATGATGTTCAGAAAAACCCTGCTGAGGTTTTGTGGTACCACATTGATCATACCAATGGTCGAGTCGTAATCGGCAACAATCCTGATATTGAAATTTGGATCCTGTGCCCTCATGCCATGATATCCAAGATTCACATATTCAGCAAGTACCGCATTGATATCTGTTGGCTGTTTTTCCCCTGCCTGGCCACGTGAATGTAATAACATCCCTTTTACGATGCTGTCGGCACGTTTTCCGTGATCGTGAATACGCTGTGCATTCTTCAGGAGATCCCCGATGACCTCATGAAAGTACTCCTGATCTTTTGGGTTAAGCGTGCCAGCCATTTTAGAAATCTCCTCATCGAGTTCTTTTGCCAGCTCGATGGTCAACTCTGCGAAATTGTTGACGAAATTGAGTGGGTTTTTGATTTCATGTGCTATCCCTGCAGTCAGCTGCCCCAGTGATGCCATCTTTTCGGATTGGACCAACTGCGCCTGAGCAGCTTTCAGTTCGTTGTTGGCTTTATTGATTTTTTCGTACGAAAGTGCGTTGTCAAATGCAATCGCAATAAAGTTCGCGAGGTTGCTCAGCATATCAAACTGGTAGGGGCTGTAAGCGTTTTTCTGAAAACTCTGAGCTGAAATAACCCCTAACACGCGATCCTCGATTTTCAAAGGAATGTAGATCAGAGACTCCACGGTTTCACCGGCTTTTGGAACAGCGCGGTGAGGCACATACTGATGATATTCATTTTCCACATCATTCAAAAACACTGGTTCTCCATGTTGAACGCTCCACACCGGAAATCGGTTGGTCTCCTCCATTGAAATCTCAAAGGGCTGCAAGCGCAATCCCCTCTCTACCGCAAAGGTGCATTCAAGCTTTTGCCCTTCCTTGTTGTACATCATGATCAAAAATCCACTGACATCCAGCAACGAATGAACATGGTTAAAAACTTTCTCCTGGATTTGGTCTATGAGGAGGGTCGATGTAATCTCCCGTCCTATTTCGTTCATCGTTTTGATGTTACTGAAAGAAGCATCCAGCGCTTTGTTCTTTTCTTTAAGTTCAACGGTTCGGGATTCCACTTTCTGCTCAAGGGTTCGGTTGTATTCCTCAAGTTTTTCGTTGCTAATCCGCAGGCTGTCAGATGCTTCCTGCAAATCATACATGGTGGACGCCAGTGTCTCCTGCATATAAATAAACGAAGTGTTAAGCCTGCCAATTTCATCCTTCGAGCGGATACCTGGGAGAACTACTTTAAAATCGCCCAGGGCAAACTTACCTGCGGCTTGTGTTAATCCGCGCAGTGGTTTAGTGATGGAACGGGATATAATTACAATAACGACCAGAATAAACAACAAACCTCCCAACACAAGAACAATCAGATTAAGGTATAAATTGTTTACATCAGCCATGAGTTCGTCTACCGGAAACACAATCCCGACAGACCAGTTGTTAATCGGAACTGGTGCATAGGCAATCCAGCTCAATTCACCTGTGATCAGATTCCGATACTCAAATTCAGCAAAACTTGATTTGCCATGTATCATATTCCTGGCAATCTCGCGAAGCTTTGGCGATTTTTGTCCATCAGCGATACTG
>CAZJZF010000461.1:0-2615 GCA_964550385.1 uncultured Lentimicrobiaceae bacterium
CACAACCTATTATCTGAGAGCATATGCCACCAATAAGGCAGGTACCGCCTACGGCAATGAAGTGGTTTTCTCGACCAGTCTGGCCGATGCCGATGGGAATGTGTACAACACTGTTGTGATTGGCAGCCAGGTATGGATGGCAGAAAACCTGCGCACCACCAAATACAGCAATGGAATTGCTATTGAGCATCCCGGAGATGACAACGCATGGTATGCCAACTCTTCAGGGGCCTATACCTGGTACAACAGTGATCCTTCGCAGAAAGATACTTACGGAGCGTTATACAAATGGTATGCTGTCGCCAATCCTTCCGGATTGTGCCCAACAGGATGGCATGTTCCCTCTGATGAAGAGTGGACTGCATTGGTTACTTTTCTGGGTGGCGAAACCGTAGCCGGAAGTAAACTCAAGGAAGCAGGCAATGTACATTGGTTCAACCACAATACCGATGCGACCAACAGTTCGGATTTCACAGCTCTGCCGGGTGGTTCAAGAAGTGAATATGGAGTGTTTGCCAATCAGGGGTACTACGGATACTTCTGGACATCAACCTCATACAACATGGGCAATGCCTGGAGCCAATCACTCAGCGCCTATGACGGCATTGCCACGAGGCTCTATACCAATAAGGGATTTGGATACTCGGTACGGTGCATCAGAGATGCTCCCTGATGCACCACACAGGGCATTATATCAGGAGAATGACAGGATCGACTTTTTGATCCTTTCGGCAGCTTCCAGTAATTCCTCATCGGTTATCACAAGTGGCGGTGCAAACCGGATAATATGACCATGGGTAGGCTTGGCCAGGACTCCATTTTCAGCCATCTTCATGCAAACATCCCAAGCCTCCTTACCGTCCTTTGGTTTGATAACCACAGCGTTTAGCAATCCTTTTCCGCGCACCAGTTCAATCATGGGGGAGTCGATTTCGCGCATTTTCTGCCTGAAGATCTCGCCCAGGCGTTCGGCGCGCTCGGCAAGTTTTTCCTCCTTAACCACTTCCAGGGCTGCAATAGCGACCCTGCCTGCCAGAGGATTTCCTCCGAAAGTAGAGCCATGCTGACCCGGTTTGATGGTGAGCATAATCTCGTCATCTGCCAACACTGCGCTTACGGGCATGGCACCCCCTGAAAGTGCTTTTCCGAGAATCAGAATGTCGGGACGCACCCCTTCATGGTCGCATGCCAGCAGCTTTCCGGTTCGGGCGATTCCGGTTTGTACCTCATCGGCAATAAACAGCACATTGTACTTTTTGCAGAGATCGTAAGATTTCTTCAGGTAACCGTCTTCCGGCACATACACACCTGCTTCGCCCTGGATAGGTTCCACCAGAAAACCGGCCACGTTCGGATCCTTCAACTCCAACTCCAGCGCATCAAGATCATTATAGGGAATGGTAACAAAACCCGGGGTAAATGGGCCATAGTCACTGAAAGCATCAGGATCAGTGCTCATGGAAATGATGGTGATGGTACGGCCGTGAAAGTTGTTTTCGCACACCACAATCTTAGCCTGATTCTGTGGGATACCTTTCTTCAGATATCCCCATTTTCTGCACAGCTTCAAAGCAGTCTCATCAGCCTCGGCACCGGTGTTCATCGGTAAAACCTTATCGTAACCAAAATATTCAGTGATGTACTTTTCGAATACACCCAAAACATCATTATAAAAAGCGCGCGAAGTAAGAGTAAGCGTTTCGGCCTGCTCCTGCATTGTTTTCACAATCTTGGGGTGGCAATGCCCCTGGTTTACGGCTGAATAAGCAGAAAGGAAATCATAGTATTCCTTTCCTTCTGCATCCCAAACACGGGCGCCTTTTCCTTTGGATAATACTACCGGCAGGGGATGATAATTGTGCGCACCGTACTTGTCCTCCAGTTCGATGGCTTGCTGCGATGTGATTTTCTGAAACATAATGCTCTGATTTATGTGAATGATTATTTGATGTTTATGTTGACATGGCGGCAAAGATAAAGGAATTCTCCATACTCCATGCAGTTCGCTTTTGGCTATTAGCTATTGGCTCTTTACTTTTTACTTTTGCCTTACCTTTGTGTTCCATTTGGCAAGTACCTGGTAAGGTTTGTAACCCATTTGGGATCTGACGACCATCAATTGGAAATTGTGCTGGAACATCTCAGTGCAGGTAATACCGGGTAATTCAGCAAAACTTATCAATGGCAGGATGAAATAACCGGCTTTGTTTATTGCCTGAGAATTCACCTGTCTGAATCATGGTTATTCCAAAAAAACTTTCTAAGTTTGGCTTCTCTTTTTCCGAAGGTCAATCATAACAATAACCCTATAACATCTTTATCATTATGGCAATCAACACGGATACGTTATTACTGCAACTGCAGCATTATGGTATTAATCAACCGGAAAAGGTATATTACAACCTGTCGTACGATGAGTTGTTTGTGCACGAGACAGACCCTTCCCTCGAAGGCTTTGAGCGCGGATTTCTTACTGACACAGGCGCTGTAGCCGTGGATACGGGAATTTTTACCGGCAGATCGCCCAAAGACAAATACATCGTGGATGAACCTGTGGCTCGGCCGAATGTATGGTGGGCCGGTCCCGACCGGAAAGGATCCGATAATAAACCCAT
>CAZJZF010000462.1:0-2607 GCA_964550385.1 uncultured Lentimicrobiaceae bacterium
AACTGGAGGTGGTTGAGATGATCAATCATTATCATCCTGATTTCGTGGGGATCCAGGAGGGGCTGGTGCGTCAGGTGCAGTACCTGGATTCGGCGCTGCACACGTACAGGTTTATTGGGGTGGGAAGGGATGACGGCCGTGAAAAAGGGGAGTTTGCAGCTATCTTTTATGACACAACAAGGTTCGATCTCATTGAAAAAGAGACCTTTTGGCTTTCACAAACCCCTGATACCGTTTCCATTGGCTGGGATGCCGCCCTAGAAAGGATCTGCACCTTCGGTGCCTTCCGTGATAAATCCACGATGGATACTTTGTACCTGTTCAACAGTCACTTCGACCACATGGGAAAGATCGCCCGTGAAAAGTCTGCTGAACTGGTGCTGTCTGTGATCCGCCAAAAAGGGCTGGAAACCAAAAAAACTATCGTGATGGGCGATTTCAACAGCCTGCCGGAGGAGAAGCCTGTGAGGATTCTGACCTCCGTGCTGACGGATGCTTACACAGCAAGTCTGTTGCCCCCATACGGGCCTGCGGGAACCTTCAATGGTTTCAATACGGAGGCTCCGGTTACGCAAAGAATCGACTACATTCTGGTTAAGAATCTGGCAGTGAAACAATTTACCACCATCGATGACCGGAGGAAAAACAACCTTTGGCTTTCAGATCATCTGCCGGTAATGATTCAGACCGAATAGTGCCGTAAATACTGCAATCTCATGCAACCAATCGTATCGTTGATCCGTCATCATCACAAACCACCAAAATTTTCTTTATGAAAAAACTGCTGCTTTTCTCCCTCCTTTTATGCATGGCCACCTGGCTTTTTGCCCAGGGCTCTTCCGAAAGTACCGCCTCGCGGTGGAAGCACCGGCTGCAGCTCGAAGCCGGATTCTCATTCCCTTCAGGCTCCATCAGCGAGAACCTGGCCATCAGGCAAAACATCAGCTCATATTACGTGTACCAGTCGTCGCAGGGGACGGTGTATTGCGATCTCAGCAGCTTCAACACAGCGCTGAAATGGGGAACCTACAACCCCGGGCTGAAACTGGGATTTGCAGCAGGAGTGCGTTATTCATCCTTCACAACCCACATCAGCGGCTATACCTCCAGCAATGCCAACTTCTTCTACATCAGGTACTCCACCAGCGGAACTGATACCAAATTTGCCCGGGTGAAATCGATCACCGAATCCTCGAAACTGATTGGAATACCCATAGAAGTGACCTATGTCCCTTTCAGCTCCACCTTCATGCAATTTTTCCTGAAAGGGGGCATCGAGCCGGCCAGCTACCGGATCAGCCATCTTACCGACATTGAATTTGAAAACCCTGACATGGAGGGTGTTGAAGAAGAGGTGGCAGCCACCTTCGGCACACCGGTCTCTACGTTCTGCTCCACTTTCTATACTTCGCTGGGATTCACGATCGCCGGGGAAACCAAACCGGGATTTACGTTCGAGTGGGTGCTTCCTTCGGTGTTTATCTCACAGAAAAATTTCAACCTTGCCGACGTCAACAGGATGCATACCGGCATCCGGGCTTCCATTCATTTTCCGGTGAAGTAAATTGCTCAAACACACTTAAAAATACCATCAGCATGAAACATATCATCCTCATAGCCCTCGCAGCAGTGGCACTTTCTTTCGGATCCTGCAGCAAAGACGACGAATACGATCTTTCGGAATCCATTTTCATCGAAGACTCCTATTACCCGGGGCTGCCCATTTACAGCGAGTGGGGCTACAACACCTTCGGGGCCTATATCGACAGGGCTCCGTTTGTGTCCAACACTTCGGATTTACCCGTGAAAATCTATGTAAACGGCGATACCATGCATTTTATCCTGCGCGGTCAGGTAAACGGTACCGATGCGGTGCTTACCTTCCATCTGCAGGGATACTCTCCCGCCACCAATTTCGACCTGGTATCCCTTGATAAGACCTTCATCAACCTGAAGGATCCGGGCAGGTCGGCAACGCTGAAGATCGGCAATGTGACTACCGAGCTCACCATCATCGAAGGGGAACTGGAGTTTAAGCGGGTGCAGCGATTAATTCTCGACAACGAACCCACCAGGGTAATCATGTCGGGGTATTTCCAGCTGAAAACCTTCCTCAACGGCGAACCGGCAGCCATCTCCAACGGGCGTTTCGACCTGGGGATCGGGTATGGGAATTTCTTTAATTTCTGATTTTCAGCATTTGTATTCTGTGGATTTCTGCGAGAAAAATTTCGCGCAGAGAACGCCAAGAACCGCTAAGTACGCAGAGGTTTATTCAGGATGTATATGCATCAATCTACGTCAATACGTATACTCTGCGGACTCTGCGTAAACTCTGCGAACTCTGCGCGAAATACAAAGAACGCGGATGCTTCGACCACCTCAGCACAAGTGACGCTGATGCGACTAATTTTCGCTGATTTGAACTATATAAGCTTGTGCCTGGTTTTTCGGTCGTTATGGATCACAACTGATTTCACTTTATAACGCTCCAGGGATTTGTCTTTGCTGATATAATAAGTCAAACCAAAGCAACAATCACAGGCACACAAGGTTCCGTATCCATGATAGATCAAATGCAACGTTCCAGATTTATCAACAGAAATA
>CAZJZF010000463.1:0-2606 GCA_964550385.1 uncultured Lentimicrobiaceae bacterium
CATGGCCAGTGTTTTCTTCTCCACCAGGAACTTCTGCAGAATGGCGAACAATTTGGGACGGGAATCCCGGGGACCATAGGTGTCAAACAACTTCAGATTAATTACGGATAGAGCGCCAATATCCTGATAATACCGCAAAATGTCTTCAAAAGCCTGTTTGGTGGCTGCGTAAAGGTTGACCGGATGATAGGTGGAATTATGGAAATGTTGCCAGGATGTTCCTGTATTGATAAGGTTCTTGATCCCACAGCTTTTCATGCTCTCTGCAAGTTGGGTTCCCAAAAGGATATTGCTCCTGATGAGGGGTTCGATGTCGCTGCTGGTATGTTCAGCAAGAAAGAGGGAGGCCAAGTGGAAGACAACCTGAGGTTGGCAAGCAGTGACGATGCTGTGTAAACAGTCGATTGTGCCATAATACGGATGAAGAGTGGCCTGCTGGAGCCAAGAGGAAATTTGTGGGGTGACTGCCTCAGGAAGAACTATGCCGTGAACATTCCAGTTGTTGGCAAGGAGGTGTTTCGCAAGATGCGAGCCAACAAAACCAGTGATACCCGTAATTAACGCTGTTTCACGGTGGGGTGACATGATCAATCTCCCGTATGGACATACCGAAAAGGGCTTTGAAAATCGGCGAAGGTGGGTAGTTTACTGTCGCGTGGCGAAATAATGGGGGTTGCAATTGGCCAGGGAATTGAAGCGGAAGACCAGAGAATGCCAGAGTCATGAGACGGTGCATGGACTGTTGAGGTTTTATACACCATCATGGCTTGGTTGGACAGAGTCAGAAAACCATGGGCAATCCCGGATGGAATCACCAGGATATTGGCCAGTTCTTCCGAAAGTATTATGGAATCATGCTGTCCAAAAGTGGGAGATCCGCGGCGGAGATCGAGAATGACGTCAAGAACTTTTCCAGATGGGCAATAGACAACCTTTATGTGATCATGTGGAGGGAGTTGGAAGTGCAAGCCTCGCAAAACGTTCTTCTTTGAGATGGAATAAAACTCTTCCGCCATCTCAATTGTCAAGCCATGTGCGGCAAAATCCCCGACGTGAAAGGTTTTGACAAAAGAACCGCGAGAATCTTCAAGAACTTTTGGCAGAATATTAATACAGCCAGGAATTTTCGTTTCTGTGAACTTCATAGTCGATTGATTGAATATACCAGAGGGGATAGTGGATGAAAAATACCTGTCGCGTTTTCAATTCTCCCGCTGCAATTTTTCTCCACTGGGGAAAATGAGAAAGATACGTTCGCCATGAAACCCTGAATAAAGATGGCCGCGAAGAGGATGCCTGTGCGAATGATGAAAACCCTCATTCCCACGCATCCGTGCGAATTTGGGGGGCGGGAATTCCACGCGCCTGCAACCCCGATCTGAGGCTTTGGAGCATAAGAGGGGGGCCGGAAAGATAGAAAACCTGGTGCATCATTGTATTTCCCAATTGGGAAAGGATGCGGTCGAGGTTCAATTGGCCACTGAACCATTGGAATCTGGCCAAAACCGGGGCGGGGTGAGGGGTTCCAGTTTCACAAAAATAAGCTCCATGGATGGAAGGAACCCGGGCTAGTTGGGCCTCGAGGAGCGACCGAAACATCAAAAGGTCTGCATGGCGGACGCCATAAAACAGATGGACCGGGTGGGGATGGTCGGGGGGCAACATTTCCAGAAAGGCGACAAATGCGCTGATGCCTGTGCCGCCAGCTAATAGGACTGCCCCTTGTTGCCGATCGATTTCGAACTCGCCATAGGGGAGCTTAACCCAGACTTGGCTGCCGACGCTCAAGAGAGTTTCCATATGTCTGGTATACTTTCCGACAACGGAATAGCAGATTCGCAAGCGCTTGCGATCATTGGGAGAACTGGCGATGGAAAAAACTCTGGATTCGGGCCAGAAACCCGACGGGGCATATTCGTCGACAGTTAAATGCAGGAATTGTCCGGCTCGAAAGCTTGGAACCGGCATGGCTGGGTGTAAAGTAACGGAATAAACTCGATTGCCATGATCCTGAATGGACTCCACGGTGCAGCGAATCTTCCGGGGCATGCTCATTGGGGACACTTCTCCCTGAAAAAGGCATCGAACGTGGCGATTATGTGATTGCGCATCTGTGGGGTCAAGCCTGGATACACCCCAATAAAAAAGGTGTTGGTCGTTATAATATCCGAGTTCTTCAGGCTGCCAACGATGCGGTGCTCGATACCCTCGTAAGCCGGGTGGCGCAACAGATTTCCACAGAAAAGATTGCGGGTTTCGATACGTGCAGCTTCAAGTACATTCACCAGTTCAGCTCGGGAAAACGGGGCATCCGGGCGAACGGTGATAACCAGACCGAACCAGGATGGGTCAGCTTTTGGTGGAGCGGTGTGCAAAATGAGATACCTGCTGTATGGCTTCAAACCTTCCGACAGTTCGCGGTGGTTGTTCTTACGGGATTCGATGAATGACTCGATCTTGTGCAGTTGTGCTACGCCAATCGCTGCTTGCATATCGGTCACCTTCAGGTTATAGCCGATATGGCTGTAGACATATTTGTGGTCGTATCCGACGGGGAGAGTGCCAAACTGCTGGGTATACCGCTTGCCGCAGGTGTTGTTTTCTCC
>CAZJZF010000464.1:0-2599 GCA_964550385.1 uncultured Lentimicrobiaceae bacterium
TTATCCGCAACCATGCCCAGCAAACCTACAGCTCCCTGTGGACCCATTTCCAGAAAACCGACAAAAAACCTACCGGTGAGGTGTGGGATATCTACTCCGATATTCCTGGCGGTTCACCCGCCTACACCTACCAGTTTGTCGCAAATCAATGCGGAAACTACAGCAATGAAGGAGATTGCTATAACCGGGAACATTCTGTGCCTTCCAGCTGGTTCAACGATGCCTACCCCATGTATTCCGATTTGTTCCACCTCTATCCTACCGATGGATTTGTGAATGGCAAAAGAAGCAATTTCCCGTTTGGAATCGCAAATACCCCTACCTGGACTTCCACCAATGGCAGTAAGCTGGGTACCAACAACTTCCCCGGTTATTCTGGTACCGTTTTCGAACCCATCGACCCATACAAAGGCGACCTCGCCAGAACCTATTTCTATATGATTGTACGTTACCGGGATGTTATGCAGGGCTGGAACAGTGCCATGTTTTCAGGAGATTCAATGACGATCTGGGCAAAAAATCTCCTCCTCCAATGGCATTATCAGGATACCGTGAGCCAGAAAGAGATTAACCGAAACGACTCCATATTCACAATTCAGGGCAACAGAAACCCCTTCATCGACCACCCCGAATGGGTGGCAGCCATATGGGACAATGCAGGAATCGGAACCAACCATCCATTAGCGGCACCATCCTTTTCAATAAGTACTGAAAATCAAAATATTACGATAAATAACCCTGATGGTGAGCTGCTTACCATTAAAATTGTTGCCATAACCGGAGCCGAGCTGCTTTCGTCTGCTTCATCCGAAAGAATGATCACCCTCAAACCCGAAACAAAAAAGGGAATACACATCATTCATGTGTACTCCCCGTTGAATTCAATGGTTAAGAAAGTTTTCTTTCCCTAACCTCTATCTGGCAATCACAATTCTATGGCGATCGGAACCTGCAGCAGTTTTGGCTTCAAGCACATAGTTGCCCGCTTTTAAATCTCTTACAGAAATCATATTTATTCCTTCCGGGAGATTTTCCGTGGTTAAAACCGTTCTTCCGGTCAGATCGTGAATTCTGACAGCCGATACCGGTACAGAAGTTTCAAAGGTAATCAGATCATTCGCAGGGTTTGGATAGGTTTTCTGCTGAATCTCTGATACAGGTTCTGAAACCGAAATGCCCAGAACAGGATGACATCCCGACTCATCGGTACACCCGTTATCAGTGATAATAACTTTATAGGAACCCGATACAAGGGGTGAATAGATGCTTGAATTGATGCTTCCCGGTGCCTGCAAACCGGTTGCACAATCTATCCACTGGTACTGATCGTAGCCCGGAATGGCATTCAGCGAAAACCCTATCGCTGCAATCGTTGTGTCGATGATCACCTGATTAACAATATACAAATCAAAAGTAGAATCGCATCCAATCTTGCTGCTGAAGAACTGGTAATTACCTGGTGCTGTAATGCTGCTACCCATAACCGTTAGCGTGTCGCCTTTGCAGAGGTCAGCAAAGGTGGTATCTTTTACATAGCTGATACCGTTCACTACCACCAGCTGCTGTGCAACAACACTGTCGCATCCCCAGGCTATGGGGTAGGTTTGGGTAAAATTTCCTGACGTCTTCTTCACCTGACCGAAAATCACTACCGAATCACCGGTGCAGATGGTGATAACCGGAAGGGTGTTTGCAGGTCCTGAGGGACAAGGGTTTACAAATGGCAGTGATGAGGATCCACGGTCATTGTGTATGCCCATTGATAATCCGCTACCGTAAGCCCAGGCAATATTCAGATTTCCGGTGGCCGCCTGAAATGTGTAATCATTGGCATCACCGGTGCTGATATTCCTGTAAAAAGTGAATGTCTTTCGACCTCCGGCAGTTGAACTGGTGGCTCCGGTAAGATTCTGAACACTTTGCAGGGTTGGGGCAGCGTGGTTCTGCATCAGGTACTCCGAAGGATTACCCCCCGAAACATTTGCCAAAATCGTGTAAGAACCGGGTGTCATGGAAGTGGTGTTGAATGAGAAACCAAACCATACCGCAGCAGGTCCGGTCATTACAAATTTCACCTGTCCAACCGAAACATCAATGGTAACCGCAATATCAAGCTGGTTAGCACCCGAACCGATGGTCTGGGTTGAAGTAATATATTGTGCGCTGGAGACCAACGGAAGCATCCCTGCAAACAACATCATAATGAGCATAGCTTTTTTCATAGTATTCTATTTAGAATTATTCTGAATAAAACAGCCTCCGGAAGATAATGTTCATGCAACTGTTGAAAGGATTATGCTCCCGTTACATCATACTACACGTTTTCTGCTCTTTTCTCAATTCTAAATCATGCTGGTTTATTAAAACCGTTATCCTATTTTTGCCCCATGAGGAAACACTGCTCCAAGCGCATATTCATCCTGTTTGTTCTGCTCGTAATCGGTGTGTGTTCAGGCGGGCATCTTTTCTCGCAGCAAAATGACACCGTTCCCCCCAGCGACTCCATTCCTCCGCTGATATACGAATTACGGCTGGCAGATACCCTGGTTTCCTTTCACTGGCATAATTCACACTACAGGGATCTGATGTTTATGGTGAT
>CAZJZF010000465.1:0-2595 GCA_964550385.1 uncultured Lentimicrobiaceae bacterium
ACACAATTGCGCGACAGTGCCAATTATTCACTACCTTTATCCCTCCATTTCTGAACCACAGAAAAACCTCCAACAATGAAAAAACCGCAAATATTCATTGTAATCCTCCTAACCCTTTTTCTTGCATCAACAACTGTAAAAGGGCAGCTTACTGTAACTCATTCCATTCCGGCTACCCAACTTGCCAGCACACTTGCCGGAACAGGAGTTACCATCATTAACGCCAGTTATACAGGGTCTCCTCTGGCATCAGGAGTCTTTTACGCGCAGCCTGCCACCGGTCCGGGGATACAAAGCGGAATGATTATGACTACCGGGCATGCAACTACCGTAATAGGTCCGAATAATAATAGTATGGCAGGGGTTGGCTTATCAGAGCCAGGCAGTAGCCTGATCAACAATATGCTTAATGGAGCCATATCCTATGATGCAACAGAGCTCACCCTGGAATTCATTCCTATTGGGGATACCCTGAGGTTTAAGTTTGTTTTTGGTTCTGAAGAGTACCCGGAATTTGTCTTCTCAAACTTTGGAGATGCCTTTGGGGCATTTCTCTCAGGACTTAACCCCTCCACGATGACCCCATATTCCAACGAGAATATAGCATTGGTCCCCGGGACGGCTCTGCCTGTGATTATCAATAATATAAACAATGGCACCAGCAACGTAGGACCCTGTGTCAACTGTGCATACTATGTTAACAATATAGGGGGTGTATCTCTCCAATATGATGGATACACTTCCGTAATCACAGCCGAAGCAGCAGTAGTTCCAATGACCACCTACACATTGAGGCTGGTAATAGCAGACATTGGAGATCAGATCCTGGACTCAGGGGTTCTTCTGGAGGGTGGGAGTTTGATTTCGTTTCCGAGCGGCGGATTCTATCAGCAATACACCCCTTCTATAGAAACCAGCAAAGCACTGGAAGGGTGTAGTGAAGCAGTACTGGGATTTGTGATTGCCACACCTGCCATTGATACTGTGGCCGTTAATATCAACAGTATATCGGGATCCGCCACACAGGGCGTAGATTATCCCCCTCTGCCACAGCAGCTCCTAATTCTTCCCGGAAGTCAACAGGTCCTGTTAACCATCGAACCCAATACTGACATGATTTCAGAAGGTGATGAAGACATCATCATCGGGTTCTCTATAGGCAACCTTCATACCGGCACGGCAACTGTGATTATTGCTGATTACAATCCTATACAAATCAATAAAGTACCGGATCCCGGTATACCATGTAACGGGTACACCCAACTCTGGGTACAACCTCAGGACGGGATCCCACCCTATACCTATTCATGGTCCGATCCCAACACCCTCAGCAATTCCAACATTCCAAATCCTTTTGCATTTCCGTTGAATACCACCACCTATACCGTAACGGTTGCAGATTCCAGCGGATGTGGCATTGCCAGTACCTATATAGTTGTAAAAATTTCATTGCTTTCACAACAACCTCAGGATCAGACAGCGGCATTTGGATCCAATGCTCAGTTTTCTGCATCCTGTACTGATCCCCTGGCTACCTACCAGTGGCAGATACCTATGCCATCAGGACCTCTTGATTTGTCAGACGGGCAGAAGTATTCAGGCACTCAAACCAGCATCTTAACCGTAAATAATATCAACGCCAGCGACACCGCCTATGCATTTCGGTGTAAGGTAACTCTGAAACCCTGTTTAGAATATTCACAGGAAGCAAGGATCATCTATTCTTCATTTATTGCCGGTCATCAATGTAAAATACCATTCAGAATTCACCCCAATCCCACGTCCGGTCTGCTGGTAATTGAGACAGAAGCCTATCCTGCTACCCTGCAGATCACGGATCTTGCTGGCAGAATCATCCGGGAGACCCAACTGAACCTACCACACAACCAATCAGATATCAGATCTCTGAGACCAGGAATCTACGGAGTCAGGATTATCACACGTTCTTCAGGAGAAACTTTTACCACAAAGATCATCAAAGAGTAAGAAGCTTACTGCACGATCTTAATCAGGGATCGGTCGGGATCGGAATCCTGCGGAGTTTTTGCCGGTGCCGCTTTGAAGGAATTGATATTCCATACCAGTCCGATCCAAAGATATCTCGTCCGGGCTTCACTTTTGTTTTTCAGATAGTACACGGCATTCTCTGACGTAATACTCCACCTGCGGGTATTCAGCAGATCGGTAAACAGTACATTGAGGGTAAGCTGGTTTTTGAGCATGGCATAACTGATGCTGAAATCGATCCATCCCATCTCATTCAGGTGGTACAAGGGTAAGGGCACATCGGAAGCATAGTAGCCGTTGAGCTGAATTCTGGCACCAGGCATGGGATTAACAATCAGGTTCATTCGGGCATTCCAGGCAATACCTTCGGCAGCAAGATCCATTCCTCCGGCAAAGCCTTTGGTGGCAAGATTCCAGAGAGAACCACCCCCTTCCAGGATAAACAGCTTAAACAACGGCAGACGACAGGTGGCCTCCAGGCCCGTCTTCTCCTCCACCACTGCATTTACCCAGGTGATTCTGAGCTTCGAAAGGTCATCGAGCAGGGTGATCTGGGTGATGTAATTGCGAGTAGTGCTGTGGTACAAT
>CAZJZF010000466.1:0-415 GCA_964550385.1 uncultured Lentimicrobiaceae bacterium
AAGGGCTCTTCCGGAAACCCGTTACCATGAAGGCGGTTGCTGCTGTACCGAAGGAGTCGGTGTACACCCTTCAGGATTTCACCTTCAGGCTGGAAAAACCCATGAAAGTCAAAAGGCTTGAAATAAAGATAGAAAACCCCGGGAAATGTCCACCCTGGCATCCAGGTGCCGGCAGCCCCACGTGGGTGTTTCTGGACGAAATCGAATTGGTAACCCCCTGATTGTTTATTCGTTGATTTGTTTAGTTGTTTAGTCGTAGGAGAAATCAGACAAACAACAACATGAACTAAACACCTAAACGCATAAACATCTAAACCTATAAACATCCCTATGAACACACATACAATCGGAATAGACAAATGTTTATTCGTTGATTTGTTTAGTTGTTTAGTCGTAGGAGAAATCAGACAAACAA
>CAZJZF010000466.1:515-1388 GCA_964550385.1 uncultured Lentimicrobiaceae bacterium
TAAACATCTAAACCTATAAACATCCCTATGAACACACATACAATCGGAATAGACATCGGCGGCACCAACACCGAATTCGGTCTGGTCAGCCGCCAGGGGGAAATCCTCAGGCGGGGACAATTCGCCACACGGCAATACACCAATCCGCACACCTTCGCACAAGCCCTGAAATCGGAGGTAGCTCAGCTGGTGGCAGATATGGGTGAGATCAAGGTTGCCGGTGCTGGTATCGGGGCTCCGAACGGTAATTTTTACAAAGGCACAGTGGAGTTTGCCCCCAATCTGCCATGGCGAGGCATCATCCCGCTGACAGAAATCATTTCAGAGGCGCTGGGAGTACCTGCCTGGCTCACCAACGATGCCAATGCGGCTGCGCTGGGCGAGATGGTGTACGGAGGAGCCCGTGGAATGAAAAACTTTATCGTAATCACCATCGGCACAGGCCTGGGCAGCGGCATTGTGGTAAACGGAGAGATGCTGTACGGCCACGACGGCTTCGCCGGTGAACTGGGCCATACCATCGTTTTCCCGGAGGAGGGGCGCAAATGCACCTGCGGCAGACACGGCTGCCTGGAAGCCTATGTTTCAGCCCGGGGAATTATCGAGACCTATTTCAGTCATAACCCCGGCGCCGCCGACCAGCAGGGAATCAGCACGGTGCTGATTGCCGAAAGGGCAGCCCAGGGCGAAGAAGCGGCTATTAAAACCTTCGATTATACCGGGCGCATCCTCGGTTTAAAACTGGCAGATGCAGTAGCCTTCTCGTCGCCCGAAGCCATCTTCCTGTTCGGGGGCATCACCAAAGCGGGGGCAAACCTCTTCAATCCCGTAAAAAAATGGATGGAGCATTATCTGCTCGAAATCTACAGGAAC
>CAZJZF010000466.1:1398-2576 GCA_964550385.1 uncultured Lentimicrobiaceae bacterium
CAAAATACCAATCCTCCCCTCAGCACTCCCCGAGAACAGCGCCGCCATTCTTGGGGCAAGCGCGCTGGCGTGGAAAATGATATAGGGGACAGGGGACAGGGGACAGGAAAAAGGATCAAGGTTCAAGGTTCAAGCGTTCAAGCGTTCAAGCGTTCAAGTGTTCAAGGTCGGAGGGATATGCACATGCTCTTTGCTCCTGCCAGTAATCCCCCATATCAATGCATCTGGTAGCGCTGGTTTGGAAGATGATGGGGTAAGAATAGCTCTTTGAATACTTTCTGCCGATCAACCCATGGGTTAAATGTATCAAAAAAAGGTGTAATATTGCAACGAATATTACCGTAATGGCCATTGCGTTAAATATTTTTATTGATTATGGTATTGCAAACTAATACTTTACATCGATCATGAAATTTTATGACCGGGCCGAAGAACTCGATTTGCTGCATAAAAACCAGAAAACTCCGTTGCGATAAACCGGCAGTTGAATAATACTTCCAGATTCTTCTCAAACAGATGCAGTAGGTCTTTCTCCAGCTTGAACTCACTGAGCCGAATTCGCTCTGCTTTGCCGTTGTTGATGTTGAAGATTGACATAGGAGTGTTGAAATGCTATTCTTATTTTAAATTAACTTATTCAAAGCAACCCCCATTTTCTTTCAATAATGGCTATTTCTTCGAGCAGTCTATCTTCTAGTGTATCCCTTCCAATTGCCCCTCTTAAGTTGACAATGTAGGCTTCACCATGAATAATTGGCGGATTTAATTCCTTTTCAATTTGTTTTGATAAATATGGTTTCATTTGTGAAAACTCAACTGTTTCTCTAAAAGTTTGATCATGAAAATCATTTTGAATCCTCTGTCTCCATAACTCTATTGCTTTACGTCTGCTTTCAAGCTTCATCTTCCTCTTCTTTATCCCCAATTTGTATATTTGGTAATTACACTTGAAATCACGCCGCTGCTAATAATTGCCAATAGAATTTGCTTCCAATATTCCATAATTACTTAATTATTTCAAGATTCAAATTAGTAAACCAAAAATATGCATTATATTAATATGGCATTAAGCTTATTAAAAAAATCTTCCTTACTTAACTCCCATGATAAGCTAGCCGATTATTTAATGATATATACTCTCAACCATATGCCTTTATTGTTGATCCCTTAAGAATCAA
>CAZJZF010000467.1:0-2571 GCA_964550385.1 uncultured Lentimicrobiaceae bacterium
GCACTCCGAAAGGGATGCCTATGATGGTGATCATCAAAAGGATACTGCTAACAAAATATTCGATGGCGACTACGAGTCCGCCAAATATCAGCCAAAGGATGTTGCCAGGCAGGTTCATGGTAATTTATATTGATACACAATACGATATCTTGCAAATCTACGCTTTATTTGAGATTTTTTCTGCACTGCATCAGAGTATTAAGATCCTCCAACTGATCTTCGGAATGGATGGCCAGCACCATAGGAAGGAGTTTTCCGATGGGTTTGGATTGAGCAAAATCATTCAGAATTTCAGGGTTTACAGGGAGTGTGGCAATTACCTCCCGGTGCTTTTCAGCAAAATAGAAAGCTGTCTTGAAATAGCCTTCCCAAACCGACACCCAGAAAAGGGTCTTCTTCTTCCACACCACCTTGCAAAGCCAGGCTTTACCATCCTTGTAGTAGTTCCAAACAGCGGTAATATCCCATTCCG
Source organism: uncultured Lentimicrobiaceae bacterium (assembly GCA_964550385.1). Classification (GTDB taxonomy): domain Bacteria; phylum Bacteroidota; class Bacteroidia; order Bacteroidales; family SKPS01; genus SKPS01. The sequence continues at coordinate 473 of CAZJZF010000467.1, forward strand.
GCTGCCCGATGGTGGTTCTCATAGCACAGTAGGCAGCAAATCCTTTTGCCCCAAGGGTTGTTTCCAACACTTCGTCTGAAGGGAAAATGGCTGGGTCGTTTAATGAGGGTTTTTCCATAGAAACCACATAATTAAATGTTTACAAATAGAGGTGTTGGTATCAAAATCAATCAAAAGGAATTGCAACATTACTCAATTGTCCATTTTTGTGATGTAGATTTATTTTTTGCAACACAATGCACAAAATAAACCCCTTTAGAGAGAAGTTCTGTGGGCAAAACTCCCTGGTTGATTCCGGGGTCCAAGCTGAGCGGCAGGGTTAAGACGATTCTTCCGCAGAGATCCAGAATCTGCAAGGAGCCTTGCAGAGCGTATTGGGTATAAATGAGGTAATTGCCCGTGCCGGAAGAGGGGTTAGGAAAGATCGTGCAACTGAAATCTTCAGTTTTGCCAGTTCCTTCCATTCCAATATTTCCGCAGTATTCATACGCTCCGGCATCAGGCTGGGCGTTGATGCACCGGGATGTGAACCCGGCCGGATGAAGGTAGACCAGATCAGGAACCAGGGAAAAGGATCCCAGCGTGCCGGGTGCCACCGCCACATTCAATGCCGGCAAGCTTTGGGCGGTTAGCCGGAAATCGTAAAGGGCAGGATCGGCAAAGGCAAAATCCTGTATGCTTCCTGTGATGTTGGCTGCGGTATCGGTGTTGGTTGGCAGGGTGCCGGTATTGAAATTTCCTACCCCTGCGAGAATATTGTTGCGGGCTTTGAAGAGATCAGACGACGCATTGATGCTGAAGAAGTTGCAGATGGAGCGCTCATTGACCATGGTATTGCTTACCACAATGCACTGGTGTGGGGCATTGTTGGTCAAACCCTCCAGTCCAAAGCCCACCACATTGTTGTTGGTAGCCAAAGGTCCCTGGTGGATTACATTGCCCATAATCAGTGCCGTACCACCGTTGGGCAGGTCGATGCAGCGGCTGGCAGTTCCGGTTGCTTCGTTGGAGAAGCGGTTGTACAGAATCAGGTTCACGTGGGCGCGGCTCTTCAGCTCATGCCCCACCACCGCATGATGCGAGTAATTGTACCGGAACAACAGGGTGTCGGCGTGGTTGATATAAAGGTTGTGTGAATAACCATCCCCATAGCCATTCCAGGCAAATTCGGTGTGTTCAATCACAATCTTTGCTACCGAGATGGTGGAAGCAAGGATTCCGTTTTCGTTGTGATGAAAATAGCAACGCGTAACCCGAAGCCCCTGCCCCTCGAGGCGGATGCCTGCCCCATTTTTATCGGGCACGGTGCATCCCGAGAACTCAATGTCTTCCACCACATTGTGGTTTCCGGCAATCACCCAGATGCCCTTTTGCCCCCAGGCATTCCCATTCGCCTGCAGGTGGGCTTTCCCTCCCACCCCGCGCAGGGTAAGGTTGTTGGCAGTCCATCCGGCCACATCACCGGCATACACACCGGCATCAATCTCAACGGTATCCCCGTTGCCCACCAAACCCGCAACCTGACTGGGAGCCGTGTAGGTTCGCTGAGGGCCTACCTGCCAGATGGTGGCTGCCACCGAACCCGGCCGAAAGAGGAACCCAATCAATATCAACAGACTAATGGTTGTTTTCAAAGGGTATTATTTCTGATTACTGCAAACAGACCATCAAAGGTAGAAATTTTAGGCCACAGGCAACCCTCTTCCGATTGTTATTGTCTGCCTTGAGACTAAACAGAAAATATGAGAATAGTAATTGTACTTTCAGCCCTGTTGATCCATTTCCTGTGTCTGGCACAGGACACCACCAAAGTGCTTTTCATCGGAAACAGTTTCACCAGTCAAAACAATTTGCCTTCGTTATTCGCTCAGATATCTCAGGGATCCGGGAAAAAGGTAGTGGTAGCGTCCCACATGCCAGGAGGCGTTTCGGTTGGCGACATCTCTCAGGGAACTTCAGCACACATGAATAATCCGAACGTGTACTCACTGATCAGAAGCAACGACTGGGATTACCTGGTTTTGCAGGACAATCAGGGTCGCTTCTGTCTGGGTTATGGCCAATTCCCCTCATCGAGTCTAGTGATCGAAGGTCATATT
>CAZJZF010000468.1:0-2560 GCA_964550385.1 uncultured Lentimicrobiaceae bacterium
AGATGTTCCCAAGCAGCTCATCATTTGATATCTCACCGGTAATGAGGCCGATATGGTACAGCGCCTGACGGAGGTCGGTTGCCACCAGGTCGGAGGGGAGCTGTGAAAGCATGGCAGCAGTGGCATCATCCACAGCTTTCCGGCTGGCCTGCAATGCTTTAAAATGGCGCAGGTTCGTGATTACCAGCTCCTCCTGCAACAGAGAGGTATCGGTGTTTTGCAGAAGGGCATCGGTAAGCAATTGCATGTTCTCATGCCGTTTGGCAGAGATAAAAACCACCTCCAGCTCAATGCAGTCGCGGAAATGATGCGGAATCTCCACCAGCCGGTCGATCTTATTCCCCACGATGATCACTTTTTTAGCCGATAATTCCTCATCGCTCATAAGTTCCCGCATTTTCAGGCTCAGTTCTGCCAGTTCCTCTTTCACCTCATCAATCGAAGATTCCGCAGCATCAAATATATACAGGATAATGGCTGCCTGGCCAATTTTCTCCCAGGTCTTCTCGATGCCCATCGCCTCAATCAACTCAGGATCAGACCTCAGCCCGGCAGTGTCGATGAACCGGAAGGGCACTCCGGAAATTACAATGGTATCTTCAATGGCATCGCGGGTGGTTCCGGGTATCTCCGAAACGATGGCTTTTTCCTCCTCCAGCAGGGCATTCAGCAGCGTCGATTTGCCGGAGTTGGGTCTGCCGGCAATGGTAACCGGAATTCCCTGTTTCAGGGCATTACCCAGTTTGAAGGTGTTGGTAAGTCTTTGCAGCTCCGTAGAAATATTGCCCATCAGCGACATGAGTTCTGTACGGTCGGCAAACTCCACATCCTCCTGGCTGAAATCGAGCTCCAGCTCCAGAAGGGAGGCAAAATCCACCAGTTTTGCCCGCAGCTCATTGAGTTTCCCCGATATTCCACCCCGCATCTGCTTCAAGGCCAACTGATGCTGGAAACCGGTGGCAGAGGCGATCAGATCGGCAACCCCTTCGGCCTGCGCCAGATCCATCCTGCCGTTCATAAAAGCCCTGAAAGTGAATTCGCCGGGCTCTGCCAAACGAATACCTTTTCCAATGGCCCACAGCAGCCGGTTCTGTATATAAACTGAGCCATGGCAGCTGATTTCCAAGACATCATTGCCGGTGTAGGAGAGTGGCCCCCTGAACCAGGAGACCAGCACTTCGTCGATTACCTCATCCTCGTCAAAAACATACCCCAACACCACTCTTCCCGCCTCTAAGGAAGTGTTCCCACTCCGGGATCTGAAATGATTTTTCAGAAAATTCAGGCAACCCGCACCGGATATCCTGATCACCGCAATGGCACCTGTACCGGCAGGGGTTGAGATGGCAACTATCGTATCGTTCAGATTCATCGTCCAAAGATAGAGCTTTTTACCCCCAAACATGACGATTGAACGAATGAATGAACGAACGACTAAACGACTAAACAAATAAACAATTTTGCTTAAACAAAATATTAGTATTTTAGCAGGGCTATTTGCCAGTAAAAATTCATTATTTATTTCGTTATCAGTATATTATCAGTAAAATCACCCTATGAAATTGCATCTAAACCGATTTATTCTAGCAGGATTTTTAACAGTGTTGAGTGTTTTGACCCTTTCAGCACAGACCGGGTCATCCAGTATCAGGGCGACTGAAGATCAGGGATCCAAAGGCATTCGGGTATCATGGCAGTTTGCCAATCCCACCTTTCATCAGATTTCTGTTGAAGGGGAGTCTTACCAGTTTGTCCGTCTGAAAGATTTTACCCATACCAAAGAGGTGGGCAAACCGGCACTTCCTACTACCAATGAAATAATTGCCATTCCATCAGGGGCATCTGCAGTAATCAACATCATAAATGCTGATTACGAAGATATTCCGGTAAGGGTTCCGGTACACCCTGCTTTACAACCCGCCACCGACACCTATGGGGCGAGTGAACCTCCTTTTGAAATCGATGAAGCATTTTACCGTCAGAACCGGATGTATCCTGAAGAGATTGTAAAGCTTGAAGGAACCCATTTCGTGAGGGAGATCTCCTTCGGGGTTTTCAATATAAACCCGGTGCAGTACAATCCGGCAAAAGGCATTTTACGGGTTTACCGGTCGCTGGAGTTTGAGGTTACGTTTTCCGGTGGTGAGTCTTTTCTGGATCCCGGACAACATTCTGCCCATTTCCTGAGTATGCTTCCGGGCTGGTTTCTGAACGGCGGAAGCCTCCAGGCGGAGATCGATGCACAGGGTCCAGTGCCTCCGGTCCCTGCCAACCCTAATTATATCATTATTACCCATTCGAACTACCTGGCTGCCGCACAGCAACTTGCAGCCTGGAAACAGCAGCTGGGGTACAAAGTGGAATTGATTGACGGCACAGCCTGGACTGAAGCATCCGTGAAATCTGCCATTACTACCCGCTACAATGCCTGGACCCCGAAACCCGACTTTGTGCTGCTCATCGGCGATTATCCCGATATCCCCGGCAGGGTGATTACCGGAAGCTATGGCACCTATTCCACCGACCTCTATTTTGTTTGCATGGGTGGCAGCAACGATTT
>CAZJZF010000469.1:0-2560 GCA_964550385.1 uncultured Lentimicrobiaceae bacterium
AACGTAATTCGTGTAATTCCGTGTCCGCCCCTTTCAATATGCTCATCTGTGAAAGATTGTACTTCCGGCATCCCGGCAAGAAAATCCCTGATCACCTTCCGGAGGATTCCATCCCCTTTGCCATGTAATATTCTCAGCTCCTTCATATTCAGCAAAACTGCATCATCCAGCAGCATTCTTACTTCCCTCAGAACTTCCTCTGCCCTTTTTCCTCTCACATCAATTTCCGGCCTGAAGGCATCGGTACGCTCCCTGAGATCTTTTAAAGTATCCTTATGAACAGCTACGCTCCGGTTTTGTTTAGGGGGTGGAGCGGAATGCTCCAGAGACCCTGTGTTCACTTCAAGTTTAACGCTGTCGAAGGCTACCAGAGCCTTCTTCCCTTCGAGCCTGATGATTTGTCCCGGGTTTGCATGCCCTTTCATCCTTACAAAATCCCCCTGCCGAATCTCCCTCTGCTTTTCCGTTCGTGCCTCCTCCCGCTCCTGCAGTTTCTTCTTCTTATTCACCACTATAATTGCCTGATCCTTTGGGGGTACAGGCAAAGGTTCCGGTTGTGTTTCGGTCAGAGCCGCTGAATCTTTCTGAAGCGCTTCGCGGGCTGCCTTCACATTTTCCTTTCTGGCTTCCGATTCCCTGATGTCCTGTATTGTCCTTTCAATCAACCTGTTGGCATCAGAAAGAATTCCTTTCGCCTCCGCTTTGGCCTGCTGAAGCACCTCTTTACGGGAAGCCTCCAGCTTTTGGTACAGGGCCGTGTATTTCGCCAGCATTTCCGCCAGAAAAGCATCCGCCACCTGCATCTCCTGTTTTTGTTTTTCCAATGCCTCTTTTTCAGTCTCGAGGCTGTGAATCTGATATTCAAAGTCGAAGCGTGCCCTGCCGACCTTGTCTTTGGCTTTTTCGAGCAAAGAGCCTGGCAACCCAGTCCGGGCGGCAATTTCGAAAGCAAACGAGCTTCCCGGCTTCCCGGTTTTCAGCTTGTACATCGGCTTCATGTGCTGCGTATCGAAAAGCATCGCTCCGTTCAGGATACCGGGCACTGCCCCTGCCAGCCCTTTAAGGTTGGCATAGTGGGTGGTAACAACCCCCAGCGCCTGACTTCCCGCCAGGAGTTCGAGGGCTGCCTCGGCGATGGCACCACCGCTTTCGGGTTCGGTGCCGCTGCCCATTTCGTCGATCAGAAAGAGGGTTCCCCTTGCAGCCAGCTCCAGCAGCCGGCTCAGGTTCATCAAATGGGAAGAGTATGTACTCAGATCATTATCAATGGATTGCTCGTCGCCGATATCGATAAATAAAGTCGTGAACATCCCGGCAACAGAGTTGGGATCGACCGGTATCAGCATCCCGCACTGCAGCATATACTGCAGCAGACCTGCGGTCTTCAGACACACCGATTTCCCGCCGGCATTGGGCCCTGAGATGATCAGCACCCGATCAGTTTCGTTGAGCGAGATGCTGAGGGGTACCACCTGCCTCTTCTGCTCTCTGAAAGCCAGAAAGAGCAATGGATGCACCGCATTCCGCCAGTCGACAACCGGCTTATCATCTATTTGCGGCAATTCGGCGCGAATGGAAATGGCCAACCGGGCTTTTGCCCTGATGAAATCGAGCATTCCGGCATACCGGAAGGCTTGCTCCATTTCGGCAGAGAAAGGCCTGATGCGGTTGGCAAGTTCCACCATAATACGGATGATTTCACGCCGTTCGGCAAGCTCGAGCTCGCGGATTTCGTTGGAGAGCTCCACCATCTCGGCGGGCTCGATGTAGCAGGTTTGTCCGGTGGCCGACTCATCGTGCACATACCCCCTGATCTGCCGCTTGCGGGCAGCCGGCACCGGGATCACAAACCGGCCATCTTTCACGGTGTAATCGGTATCCTTTGGCAGCACCCCCGAAGCAATCGACTCGCGCAGCACCTTTTTCAGCACCCTTTCGCTTCTCGACTTTGCCAGATTCAGCTCCTTGCGGATGGTGGCAAGCTCAGGGGTGGCATCGTCGCGTATTTCCCCCTGCTGGTTCAACAGGTTTCCAATGGCTGCCGTAAGCAAAGGGTCGATGCTGATGCCGTTGGTAAGTTCCGACAGCAGCGGTGTTGAAGTATGACTGCTGAAAAAAAGGAGATATTTTTCGATGGCACAAAGGGCGTCGTGGAAGGCTGGAAGGTGTTCGGGCTCGAACCATGAACCCGGAATCCGGATGCTGGCAAGCAGCCAGGTGAAATCATCCACCACCCCATCGGGATGGCCATACACCTCGTTCAGCACCCTTACATATTCCTTAACCCTACCGGTTTTCAGGACAACATCATGATAATCAGTGCTAAATTCCATCTCACCGACCAATTCACGCGAGATGTTGTTGCGGCAATCCCTGCTCAGCATCTCCCTGATTCTGTCGAAACCGATCTTTTGTTCAAAACTCTCCGGAAAAATCATCGTAGTAGTGCATCATATCTTTGGTGATGCAAAAGTAGGAAGTAAAAAGGCTAAAGGCTAAAGAAAAAAAGGGGACAGTGCTGAGGAGACAGTACTAAGGGGACAGTACTAAGGGGACAGGA
>CAZJZF010000470.1:0-273 GCA_964550385.1 uncultured Lentimicrobiaceae bacterium
ATTCATAGCACTTCCAGATTCGAAGATGATGAGGTTCAGTTTCTTTCGGGAATCCATGAAGGCATCACAACAGGTGCGCCAATTGCATTTATCGTCCAGAATCAGCAGCAGGATCCCGGAGCCTACACTTCATTGGCCGGATGCTTCCGGCCCGGACACGGTGATTTCTCCTGGTTCACCAAATACCACCATTATGACTACCGGGGAGGTGGTCGTTATTCGGCTAGAGAAACACTGGCATCTCTTGTCGTCACTCTGCTTAATAAGGCTTTC
>CAZJZF010000470.1:283-2559 GCA_964550385.1 uncultured Lentimicrobiaceae bacterium
AAACAATTGTTATCGTCACAGGGAATCAGAATCCAGGGTTGGGTCTCAGGAATCGGAGTGGTGCAATTACCCGGCTACGGCCCATACAATTACGAAAAAATTGTTGCCTCTGAAGTGAAATGTCCCGAACCCGGAATTGCTGAACTTATGACTGAAGCCTTGACCAGTGCAGCTGCCTGTGGGGATACCCTTGGGGGCTCAGTATCTGTGAGGGTTGATGGCCTGATGCCCGGATTGGGGGAGCCGGTTTTCGATAAGATTGAAGCTCTTCTGGCGCTGGCCGTTATGAGCATCCCCGCAGCCAAAGCATTTGAAATCGGTGATGGATTTGATGGTGTTCTGCTTCGCGGTTCCGAACAAAACGATCTTTTCTCAGCATCCAGCGCAGGCCAAATTGAAATGTCGACCAACCATGCCGGCGGCACCCTGGGGGGACTATCTTCTGGCAATCCACTTCTGTTCAGGGTGGGATTTAAACCGGTTTCTTCATTAAAAAAGGTACAGAACACCGTTACGAAAATGGGGGCTGCCACTACCATAGACCTTACCGGAGGGCGACACGATGTTTGCGTTGTGCCCAGAGCCGTGGCAGTAGTGGAAGCCATGACCGCCATCACCCTGGCGGATTTATGGCTGCGCAACAGATGTAGCCGGTTGAATATATGAGTGTTAGCATCCTTCACCTGATGAAAAAAACCCTCCTCATATCAATCGTTGTAGCTCTTATGGTGCACATTTCCCTGCGGCTCCAGGCCCAGGATCCCTGTTCCGGTACCGAAAGTAAAAAGGCAAAAAAAAGCTACGATAAGGCCATGGGGGCTATGCGTGAACGGAAAACTGTGATAGCAGAGACATTCCTGCGCGAGGCTCTGGAGCAGGATGAGGAATTTGCCGATGCACTTTGGCGTCTCGGGCAGATTTATTTCAATCGCAAGCAAGCCAATGAAGCGGAGAATTTTCTGAGGCAACTGGTTGCACTCTGCCCTGAATACAATGCCGAAGCCTGGCTCATGCTGGGTAAAATTTATTTCGGAAGGGAAGAATATCAAAAAGCGGAACCCTACCTGGAGACTTTTCTTAAGGATGTTGAAAAAATCAAAAGCGACAAAGATTACGACGATGGTGCTTATCTGCTGGATCAGGCAAAATTCCTGGGCAGGATTCTGCAAAACCAGGTTCCTTTCGAACCCCGGAAGGTGATGGATATCTCCTCACCGGATGATGAGTACCTGGTGATCATTTCTCCGGATGGTGAGCTTGCCTTTTTTACCCGACGAACAAAAGGGAGCGGTGGAGCAGGTGCAATAAATTGGGGATCGGGTGGTTACAAAGAAGAGTTCATGATGGCAATCCTTACCGGAGATCGCTTTGACAAAGGTGAACCCATGCCACCACCTTTCAATATTACCGGAAATGAGGGAGGAGCTACTGTAACAGCCCGCAATGATGAGCTCTTCTTTACCATCTGCGCCAACACCAGGGATAGCAATATCACTTATAATAATTGTGATATTTATTATTCGAGGCTCTTATACGATCAATGGACACCCCTTGAGAAGATGGAATCCGGAATCAATACCGAAAAGAGCTGGGAATCACAACCTACGGTAAGTTCGGACGGGAAAACCCTGTACTTCGCCTCCGACCGGCCCGGAGGATTTGGCGGGAGTGACCTATGGGTGACACGCAAAAACGAATCAGGGGAATGGGGACAACCTGTAAACATGGGGCAGCATATCAACACCCCGGGAAATGAAAAGACCCCCTTCATCCACACCGACAGTCAAACCCTGTATTTCAGCTCTTCCGACAGAACCGGTGACGATGGAGCCTTTTATCCCGGGCACCGGGGCCTCGGGGGATACGACATCTTTTTCACCCGGGCCAGGGAAGGGGTGTGGGGAAAGCCAGTCAATATCGGCTTCCCGATCAATTCAGACTCCGATGATCTCGGTTTCTTTGTAAGCACCAACGGCTCTACCGGATATTTCTCTTCCAACAAGATCGAAGGGAGTGGTGGATACGACCTGTATGCATTTGATCTGTATCCCGAAGCAAGACCCAGCAAGGTGCTGTTTGTGAAAGGTACAGTAAAAGACGAGGAGAATGCTCCCCTTTCGGAAACGAAGATCGAACTCAAAAACATGGAAACTGGTCAGGTGCAGCAGGTGGAAATTGATACCATAAGCGGCAGGTATGTGGCCACTACCATTTTCGATTACGATTACATCCTCACAGTAAAAAAACCCGAGCATATCTATCAGAGTCGCTATATA
>CAZJZF010000471.1:0-267 GCA_964550385.1 uncultured Lentimicrobiaceae bacterium
AGATTGCTTAAATTCCAGCCATCATTGAACATGGAAAATCGGACTTCTTAGCCACATACATCCCTGGAATAATGCTTCTGCCCAAATAAAAACTTTTCTCAAAGGTACGAATTATAGCATCCGGTGATGAAGGTCCAGCTTGAAATTCAGCCCTCTTTTTATCAACCTTGCCATCAACTCTTCAGCACAAAACACCGATCGGTGCTTGCCACCGGTGCAGCCAAAATTCACCTGGAGATGAGAAAAACCCCGCTGAAGGTAATTCTC
>CAZJZF010000471.1:277-2554 GCA_964550385.1 uncultured Lentimicrobiaceae bacterium
GACTGCATTACCAGTGCTTCGCAATGCGAAATGAATTCACCCACTTCGGGTTTTTCAGCGAGCCATTCTGCCACATGAGGGTCTTTACCGGTAAAAGGGCGCAGCACCGGGTCACGGTGGGGGTTGGGCAAAGCACGGCAGTCGAAGATGAAACCTCCGCCATTGCCGGTAGAGTCTGACGGAAGGCCATGCATGTAGGAAAAACTTTGAATGGTAACTGTCAGGCCTTCGGCCACGGAGGGATCAGTCCAGTACTTCGGCAATAATTCCTCCAGCAACACTTCGAGGTAAGGCAGTTTTGTACTGTCAGACAGTGCCTTCAGCGCTTCGAGCGTGTTTATTACTGCGACATGGATGGGTTTAATAAATGCCTCCTTTCGTTCAAACAGCCCTCTGAATCCGTATGCACCAAGGGTTTGCAGAAGACGTAATACTGCAAAACCTTTTACCTGCTGTTGCATGGCACTGAAATCCAATGTGATATATTCGCTCAAAGCTTCAATATAATGGAGTATAAGTTCCTCCCGGACATCAGCAGGAAGTCCCAGTCGTGACTGATACAACAGAGAAGCAGTATCGTATGCCAGCGGACCCAAACGCCCCCCCTGGTAGTCGATAAACCACAGCATTCCGTGCTGCACCATAATATTTCTCGACTGAAAATCGCGGTACATAAAGCCAGCGGTGTAATCATCGAAAAGGTGGTCCAACAGCTGAGAAAACTCTATATCCAGCTGAGATTCGTCAGGTTCCAGACCCGAAAGCCGCAGGAACATATACTTAAAATAGAGCAGGTCGCGCAAGGCACCTTCTCTGTCGAACGGAGTTCCGGGATAGCAGCGGCTGTAATCGAGACCGGTGGCCCCTTTTACCTGAAACTGCACCAGCCACTCGAGGGATTTTTGCAACAATGGCAGATAAGCAGCGTTGTAACCACCCGCCATCAATGTATACAGCGAATCGTCTCCCAAATCCTCCTGCAGGTAGCACAATCCATCGTCGCTATGCGCCAAAACACGAGGCACAGGAAGTCCATGTTCCAGAAAATGGGTGGTGAGGTACAGGAAGGCTTCATTTTCGGGCTTATTGGCATTAAATGTGCCCACCAGTCTTTCTTTTCCGGTTTCAATCCTGAAATAATGCCTCCCCGAACCCGAACCAGTGGTGAGCGGAACAATTGTATTTGCCGGGCCATGGCCGGATTTAAGGGTAAGATTATGAAGCTGAGATATACGGTCTGTTGAATTGGTCATCAGGGGATAACAGGTTTTTTAATAGCAACAAGAGTGTAATCCGATCGGTTTAAAGTCCAAAGATAGCGGGTTTTGCAAACCAACACGCTCTCAGGCACCCTTAATGTTAAGATCATCCGGGCAATAGGCTATTCCCTGATCATCAACTCAGTATTGGCAACCCATAAACCGAAATAGGGATTTGTTGCGTCAGTTTTTTTTAAAACAATCAGGAAAGGTTTGTCGAAAAACATCTTTTTGGGTTTGGGCTTGTCCTCCTCTTCAATAGGCTCTTCAACTACAGCTTCAGCTTCACTCTCAATTTCGGCTCCATTTTCATTAAGGATAAAGGCCGTTCTTTGCCAGGCTTTAACAATAGTAAAAGTTTGAATTCCGGAACCAAAGGTATTTCCTTCCAGCGTAGAATAATTGGTTTCGACATTGAAGTTAAATTTAGGGATCATCACTTCATCCTCGTCATTAAACGTATATCTCCAATATGCTTTTTCATTTTTTCTCTCTTTCTGGCCAATCTCACTCAGTTTTGTAAGTTCCCGGGTCATTTCATCCATGGTAGAGAACTGTTTTTCTGATTTGAAGAGCAAAATTTCATGCTGCCTATCCTTTGGTAATAATTTGATTATATAGTTGTTATCATTTTTATAATACACGATTTCAACAGCCCTTTTCTTTTCGGATTCGCTATATCGTGACACCCCAAAGGAAGCTACCTTCTGACCCTTAAAAACAAAAACCTTAGCGTAACTTTCCAGTTTGTTTTCAAAAGGCAGCGATTTACCAAACTCAGCCATGGCAATAATGCGAATTCCGTCAAACTCCGCAGATGCAGAATATTCATGCGGTTTAAGAACATTCAGAAAGGTTTTTGAATTATCAAGCATCTGAAGATCTTTATGTACCGCCGGAATATTCAATGATTTTCCGGTTACTTTCCGTACTTCATCCCATGCATAAAGCAATGTTGCACAATACACTGCATTGTTCTGTTGCCCTATCCTATGCTCAAGTGTCGGGATAAATTCAG
>CAZJZF010000472.1:0-2553 GCA_964550385.1 uncultured Lentimicrobiaceae bacterium
GGGAAAGACCCTGCATTCCGGTAAAATTGAATTCCGGCGTGATAAGTCCTTTTTGCATATTGTGCAGATAGTTGCCCGAGAGCCTGGTTGCCCAGACCCTCGTGGGGCTGTGCGGCGCATTGATAATGTTGGCTGTTGGCTTTCCTAGCTGCCACAGGGCTGCCAGTTCAGTCGACCAGCCATTGGCATCATCATGTTCGAAATTATCGGAATAGAAAGGGGTAAAATCCTTTTCGCCAAGAAAAGTAAAGGTGAGGGTGTCGTTGCCACGGTAACCTTCAGCAGGAAAATCGGCAAATACCTTTAAAGTGAACACCCCCATGGGCACAACCGGGCCCGGGTTAAAGGAATGCAACTTCGTGTCGCCGGGATTCAGAGGGGTGGTAATCACCGAATACACCGGGCTTTGTCCTACGATCAGATATCCAATCGGAAGGTTAGCCAGGGTGTCAGTGCCCATATTTTTAAACTCTGCGGTGAACGTAAGCTGAGTGCCTTCAATCAGGGGCGGGGTGAAGGGTCCGCAGGATTTGGCAGCAGCGTCGTAAGCCAGGGGTGGAGAAATTAAGATGTTATAGTCTTCCGTCTCCCCGTAACTGTATGTACCACAAGGGAGTATAGATGCAGGGGTAGTATTGTACGAAGCCACAACCCGCAAACGTACCAAGCCGGGCGTTAAACCGTACGGAATGGTATAATTACCCGAAACAGATAGTACTGTTTGTGAGGTGGAGCCCGTCAGCAGGGTTTCGGAGGCAGGGTCGAAGGTGCCGTCGTTGTTGAAGTCGGCAAACACCCGTATGCCGAAAGTATAATTATAGGTCGACTGCATCAGCATCGTTACGGAAATGGGATAGGAAATCCCCTGGATAAATGTAGCCGGGGGAAGAGAGGTAAAGTCGGTATAGGTCTTGGTACCCGTTGGGGAATGATTCACCATTGCGCCAAATACAACCGAAGTGATGTCAGCCAGAGAAGTATACAGGGCGTTCGAAGCACAGTAATCGGGCAGCAAATGGGTAATGGAAGACTGCATGGTATCGTTCTGGTGCACTGTATCGCCGGTAAGTTCAGTCCATACCCGGAGATCATATATTTTTAAAGCGGCAAGGTTCAAAACAGAAGAAAATTCGAAGTGGGCCGTGTCTTTGGGCATGAGGGTTCCGATGAAGCTCTCCGCGACAGGAGAAGCACCATCGATTGAATATACCAGCGAGCAACCCTGGAGGGGTTGTGCACCAAAATTCTTCAGCACAACTTTAAGCTTCTCACCGCTGGTAAGCCCCTGAGCCGAAACGGGGCTGAGTATGGATACGATACCTGCGTCGACCGGAGGCCAGGAAGCGGTGAAAGCATGGGCAGGCACCCGGTTTCCGGGGCAACCCAGAGAGGTAACAGGAGGCAATTGGGGGTTCCAGGCACCAACAGACTGCACCGGAGATGGGAGGTTCGACAACATCCACCCTGCGGCAGATGCAGCATTGGCATCGATTCTGATTATACCGGCTCTGCCGGTGGATGATGGCAGGGAACCTGTCCAGTGTGCTGCGGTTACCGGACTACCGGCAGGGAACTGGTAACCGTTTACAGCAAATGCATCCTCTACCCCACCCTGTGGATTACGGAGCCAGAACCCCAGTAAGGAGGTGGCATAGATGGACTTGTTGCAGGCTATATAATGACCTGCAGAAGTGTCGGGCTGTATCAGCGGATATGCGTAAAGGGTTATTACGATCATTTCTCCGGGCATCAGCACCACCCCTGCCGGCAGGTCGTACTGCACAGATTGGTACCCCTCCATGTACAACGTGTAACCTGTTAAATCGACCAGGCTGTTCCCGGTATTGGCAATTTCAAGTCCATCCCATTGGGTTGAGGGTGGGATATAATTGGGATAAGGGTTGGTGCTTCCCGTCCCGGTACTTTCGAATGTGAGCTCTGTAAACCGCAGTGATCCAAGCCCCTTTCTTGCTTCGACCCAATAGGTGGTTGTGTCGTAAAGCCATGGGGTGATAAATGTGTCGCCGATCTGAAGCAGGCTTCCTCCCACAGACTGATCGAACCAGAACAGGGTGTCGGAACTCAGGGCAGTCAGGGCGGCTGAGGTGCCGTAGGGGATCACCTGGTGAAGAGGCACCGGATCGGCCGGCACGGCACCTGAAATGAGCTGATGAACGAGTGTGTCGTTATCATGCAGGGAATCACCTGCCAGCGATGAAAACACTTTGAGGGTGAACAGGGAGTCATTCCCTGACACCGTCAGATTTACTTTGGCAGAAAAAGTAAAAACGATGGAACTGTCGGGCAACAGGGTGTCGCCAAGCACCTCCATTACGGGCGCAGGTGAACCGGAAACGTGGTAGGCAAGTGGAACTGAATACAGCGTATCTGTCCCTTCGTTGCTCAGCTCCAGTACCACATCTTCGAGTGCGAGGGAACAACCCTTGGAAGGGGCAAGAACTTTTCTGACAGCCACATCCTTTTGTGGCTTTTCTCTCAGGGAGAAATCATCGACAGAAGCGCCCTCAAATACGACATAAGGATCAGAATTGA
>CAZJZF010000473.1:0-2547 GCA_964550385.1 uncultured Lentimicrobiaceae bacterium
CCAACTCTTGAAAAACCCGTATATGACCATTCTGGTATTTCGCAATAGGTAAGTTTCCAAAGGCTGTCATAGCACAAGTCATAAGGTGACAAAATGGTGTCTTTGTTCTGGGCGCTTAACTTATTTGTTAATAATATTTTAGCAAAGGATTGGTTTGCAGCAGATAAAACATACCAATCTCCGACATCGTGTAATTGAATACTCTTTTCCCACTGCTCGTCAGGAAATGAACCACTACCTAACCTTAGTGTTTTATTATCCTTTTTCTTAAGTGTAAAGACAACGTCCAAGAAAACGGCAGCCATATCAGCGGTGTATTCTTCTTCGCATAGCAAAATATTATTCTCATCAATCTTAATTTCAACCGTTCTGTATTTGGGTCCATAAATTTCTATGAAAATCCATTTTGCTAATTCGACAAAACCATAGATAAGAATGATAATGGCAATTAGGATAATTAATATTTTTTTCATCAAGATTTGATTGTCTTTTCTAATAACACTTTACCATTAGCGGGGCAGCATTCACAGGGCTTTAGCCAAATAGTTCCTTAAAAAAACAGAAAGTAAAATTGCTGTGACCCGAGGGGTGTCGAAGGTACCCCACTAATCCACCTTCACAAACCGAACGCGGCCGGTGCCGGTTTTAGTATTAACCATGATGCTGTAAACCCCGGCACGGAGGCCGGAGACATCGATGGTAACGTCGTCATTCGCTGCATCCTTCAGCCTCTGATACCCCACCTGCTGACCTGCGGAATTTTGGATGAATACCTCACGGGGCGAGGCTCCGGAGGGAACGGAGAGGTGAAGCGTGGTGGATGCCGGATTGGGCCGACAGCTGACCGATATCACCGTTTCCGGTTCAGGAATTCCGGTAAGGGTGGTTAGCAGCAGGGTTATATTTGATACTGAAGTAACTGACGGTGTGAGATCTACCAGTACCGGAACTGCCTCAAGACCGGGTACTTCGGCCACCAGTTTGTACGAACCGAAGGGCAGCTGTTGCAGACTCCAGATCCCTGATGTGTCGGCAAAAGTGAACTGCAGAACGGCGTTGTCTGCAGGATTCAGGAGCATCACCAGGGCACCGGGAAAGGATATCCCTCCAGTGACCATAACTTTACCACTTAAAGTACACAATCCGGTGGCGGTCCCTTTTTTCTCCGTCAGCTTGATATCCATATTCCCGGTATCGCTGCTCAGGATGATCTGTGCGGCTTCTTTCCAGAAAACAGTATTTCCGCTGTAAGTGGGTACAAAATCTGCGCTTGGTGGATTTGTGTAATCGGGAAAAGATCTGAGCAGGTAGGGGTGGGCAATACGCTGGGCAAAGAAGTACAGCCCGATTCCGGAAAGGGAAGCTTCATCCAGCACCGTAAATCCTGACGGGGTGTGCACCGGATTGATGAGCTGTACCCTGCCGCTGTCGGGGGGCATCGGGCCGGCAAATACCTGTCCCCACAGGTTGTGGTATTCGGGTATTACCACGGTTTTGCAGAGCGAATCGTGTAATCCTCCTGCAAAACCCACTTGCAGGCAGGCCTGAAAGCTGCCCGACTGCAGGTATTGATGCGACGGATTGACAACCTGTGCCTGCTGACCGTCGCCAAAACTCCACAGGTAATGGTTAAGGGGGATATTGGCCGTCGATTCATCTACAAAATGTACCATCCTGGGCGTTACGGCAAACGAGTCGAGCTGAGCTGCAAAGGCAGCCTGAATGGTTACCCCCTGGGTAATACTGATCACCTGGCAGGCGGTGTGCAGACAGGCAGTAACCGAGTCGGTAATGGTTAAACACACCAGGTAGGCACCAGGTGCAACATATTGTTTTACAGGGTTCTGTGCAACCGAAGTGGTACCATCGCCAAAACTCCAGAAATAGCCGGTTGGGTTACCGGTACTGGTGTTGTTGAAGGTGATAATGAAGGGGTTGGCAGTATCGGGCTGGAAACCAAAGCTGGCAGTGCAGTTACCGGGCAGCACCGAATGGCAGATGCCGAGGTAGAGGAACAGGGTATCGTGGCCGCTCACCAGCAGTGAATCGTGCACCACCAGGGTGTCGTTCTTGCAGTCGGTCAGTTTGAAGGTGTAGGTGTACCAGAGCGAATCGGTAAGATTGAAGGGCTGGGTAAGAACCTCTCCGGTGGGTCCTGAAATCAGCGTTTGCTGGTTTATCTGCTGGGCCGGGTTAACACTCTTCAGCTCGAACCACACATTTTTCCCGGGTACCCCTGAAAAGGTAACCATGTCGTACACCACCCCCACAAACTGTATTACCCCTCCCCTTCCGGTATGAGGAATCAGCAGCAGCAATCCCACCGCCAGCATCCACAGGGTTTTTCTGTATAAGGTTTTCATCTTAGGTTGTTTTCCTGTTCATTATCGTAACTGTATTCCGATGCTTCCACCCAGGTGGAATGACATTGGTTTTACCGGGTTTTCAGTGTTTTTATAGATGCTTTGAACCGGACGGGCAGCATTCAGCGACAAACCGGCAAACCACAGGTCGCCAGGATGCCAGGTAGCCTGCACCCCGGCCTGA
>CAZJZF010000474.1:0-2537 GCA_964550385.1 uncultured Lentimicrobiaceae bacterium
ACGGGCTGAAATGCCTGATAACCCACTGACTGCCAAATGTTTTATATACGATGTTGAACTAAATCCCGCCTTCGCGGGATAGCTTAGGCAAATATACCCGATTCTTCCTTATTTTCGAAATTATTCACAACAAAAATTTTGATTATGAGGAAAAAATCGGGTTTTACCATTGTGGAACAGGCTATCGCGCTGGTTCCTGAATTCGAAAATGTCGTTCGCAAACTAGATCAACAGGTTGAGCTGCGCGGACAAAGCAAAAGTACATTAAATAATTATATCCGGCGTATCGCTTTATTCGTTATTCGCTTCGGAAAGTTGCCTGAGCAGATTGATGCCGATGAAATTAATGAGTATCTGGTTGCCCTGGCTCGTGACCCAAAGTCGCCCTCGCGTAGCAGCTTTAAGCACATGGTCTACGGACTTCGCTACTATTACCGGCTGCTGGGTATGAACAAAAATGCCATCGCACTGCCTTCACTGCGTAAAGATTCCAAACTACCGGTAATCCTGAATCAGCAGGAACTCAAAGAACTCTTTTCCGCTCCAACCCTTCTTAAACAACGTATTGTGTTAACCTTGATCTACTCTGCCGGATTGCGCGGACAAGAGGTGATTAACCTCAAAATCTCAGATGTGGATTTTGAACGCATGACCATACACATCCGTCAAAGCAAATACAAGAAAGACCGCATTGTTCCACTGGCAAAGTATATGGCTATAGGGTTGAAAAAGTATCTCAAGGCTGAGAATCCGCACATCTGGCTTTTCAATGGTAAGGAGGCTGACGGACGATACAGTGTTAAAGGCCTTTCCTGGGTGATGCGCGAAAGCCTCAAAAAAACCTCCATCACCAAAGAGGTGAATTTACACTCGCTACGTCACTCATACGCCACTCATCTACTCGAACAAGGCCTCAATATCGTTACCCTTAAAGAGCTGTTGGGGCATGCCGACATTACAACCACTATGATTTACCTGCATATTGCCCAGTGCCCCTTGATTAAACCTCATAGCCCCCTAGACACCCTTTACAACTTCACAAAAGATGAGAGCAAAGTTTGAGCTTGCTGATGTGGTAAGCCGTTTTGGTACTGATCTGCTGGCACAAACTAAACTTACTCCACTGCAACTAAAGGTGCTGGACAAAATAGCAAAATGCCGCACATCTGCACTTGGCGGACACGAACAAGTGTGTGATACCTGTGGCACCGTGCGCTATAGCTACAATAGCTGTGGAGACAGGCATTGCCCTAAATGCCAGGCAGCGAAACAAGCCCTCTGGATCGACGACCTGATGCAAAATACCTTGCCTGTCAACCATTACCACATTGTGTTTACCGTGCCTCACCAGTTGAATGCTGTTTGCTTGTTTAACCAACGGATGTATTATGATATCCTCTTTGCAGCGGTATGGCACACTCTGCGCTCGTTCGGGTATTCCCATTTTGGTGTCGAAACCGGTGCTATGGCAGTTTTGCATACCTGGGGGCAGAACCTTTCGCTACACCCTCATGTGCATTGTATTGTCCCGGCTGCGGGCTATACGATTAATGGCGACTGGAAGAACATCGGATCCACCGGCCGTTACCTGTATCCTGTTCATCAACTCAGCGATACCTTTAAAGGAAAGTTCCTTGATAGTCTCAAACGCTCACTCCGAAAGCAAAACCAACTCGCCTTGTTTCAGGATAAGGTTGAACAAGCTTATGGAACCAGGTGGGTCGTGCACTGTGAGCCTTCGCTGGCCTGTGCCGATCATGTCGTAAAATATTTGGGGCAATACACCCACCGGGTGGCCATCACCAATCAGCGTATTCTCAACATCACCGACACCAAGGTTACCTTCCTGGCCAAGGATTATCGTGATGCAGCGACTCAAAAGCCTGTACCACTCGATGGCACAGAGTTCCTGCGCCGGTTCACGCTGCACATCCTTCCGCAACGCTTCGTAAAAATCAGACGCTACGGAATTTACAACCCAAGCCTGAAACGAAACCAACAGCTACAGTTCAAAGCTGAAACAAAACCTGACCTTCAGCAACTGCTGCAGCAGTTCAACGGGCCGGAGACCAAACTTCAACGCCTGGAAAGACTTACAGGGATTAATCCTTGTCTGTGTCCGGTGTGTAAAACCGGACGTTTGGTCGTTGTAAGAGAACTGCCGCGCATCCGGTCGCCTTCCATCTTCGCAACCCCTAACACAAAGCCAAGCCCGTAATTCATTCAACGCCCACCGTTGAAAAGGGATGACTATGCTCACCGGAAAACAAAAAATGCCAAACTCTGTTCTTTAAAGCCTAAAGTCGGTATATCACATAACCAAATGAAGCAAAATAACCCAAAAACAATAGATGAAAGACAGTCACTTTCCCTGCTAAATCCACTCATAACAGCCGATAAATACATAGATTTTTAAAAGCACAGTGCCACTTTCAACCGAGCGGGGTGTAGTTCAACATGGACTCATCGCTGGGTCTTGCAGACCGCTCAGAGTCCTATTTATTAGGCAACGTTAATTTTTTCTTTTTTCTTGTCTA
>CAZJZF010000475.1:0-2537 GCA_964550385.1 uncultured Lentimicrobiaceae bacterium
TATCAAGGTCAACCCTGCGGTTCTCGCTGATACACCCCTGCCGGTCGGGGGTGTTCTTACCCATCTAGACTTCAAGCAAACATTTGGTACCCGAATCGCGCTGATAAATCACCGGATCGAGTCGGATATTAGGCCCGATGAAATGTTTGAATTCGTCGGGTGAAATCTCGCCAAGCCCCTTGAAACGTGTGATTTCCGGCTTTGGACCCAAATCGGTGATGGCCTGCACGCGCTCTTCTTCCGAGTAGCAATAACGGGTCTCCCTTTTATTACGCACCCTGAACAATGGGGTTTGCAGGATGTAAATATGCCCCCCTTTGATCAGATCGGGGAAAAACTGGAGAAAAAAAGTGAGAAGCAACAGGCGGATGTGCATTCCATCAACATCGGCATCGGTTGCCACTACAATATTGTTGTACCGCAGGTTTTCGATATCATCTTCGATGTTCAGGGCCGTCTGCAGCAGGTTAAACTCCTCGTTTTCATATACGATCTTCTTGGTGAGCCCGTAGCAGTTGAGCGGCTTCCCTTTGAGGCTGAATACTGCCTGTGTATTTACATCCCTCGATTTGGTGATGGAGCCGCTGGCAGAATCACCCTCGGTGATAAACAATGTGGAATCAAGCCTGCGTTCGTGGGTTGAATTGTAATGTACCCGGCAGTCGCGCAACTTTTTGTTGTGCAGGCTGGCTTTCTTGGCACTTTCCCGTGCCATTTTCTTAATGCCTGCCAACTCCTTCCTTTCCCGCTCCGACTGCAATATCTTACGCAGCATCGCCTCCGCCACATCCTGATGGATATGGAGATAGTTGTCGAGGTTCCGCTTGATTACATCGTGAATGTAATTGCGGATCGACTGTCCACCGGGATCCATATGGGTGCTGCCCAGTTTGGTCTTGGTCTGCGATTCAAATACCGGTTCCGTCACTTTGATGCTGATAGCGGCGATCATGCCGGCCCGGATATCCCCCGGATCAAAATCCTTTTTATAGTACTCCCTTACCGTTTTCACCACCGCCTCGCGAAAAGCAGCCAGATGGGTGCCCCCCTGCGTGGTATTCTGTCCGTTCACAAAACTGTAATACTCCTCCCCGTAATTCTTCTCACTGTGCGTCATCGCCAGCTCAAAGTCCTGCTCTTCAAGATAAATGATTGGATACAGCGTTCCGCTTCCATTAATATTCGACTCCAGCAAATCTTTCAGCCCATTCTGGCTAACCATCCGCTGCCCGTTGAACCAGATGCTGAGCCCTTTGTTCAGGTAGGCATAGTTCCACAGCATCTTCTCTACATACTCATAAATATAATGGTAATTGCCAAAAAGTGCTGCATCCGGACGAAAAGAAACCAGGGTTCCGCGCTGATCTTCTGAAGGTTGCTCCGGGTTATCAAGGATCAACACACCCTGTTCATATTCAACCAGCTTGGTTTTGCCGTCTCTGATGCTTTGTACTTTGAACCAACCCGACAATGCATTTACGGCCTTGGTACCTACCCCGTTCAATCCCACCGATTTCTTAAAGACAGCCGAATCGTATTTTGCACCGGTATTGATCTTCGACACACAGTCGATCACCTTTCCCAAAGGTATTCCACGGCCATAATCACGAATGCTCACGGTCCGCTCCTTGATCGTTACCTCAATCTTCTTCCCGAAACCCATCACATACTCGTCGATGGAATTGTCGATCACCTCCTTGATGAGCACATAGATGCCGTCATCGCGGCTCGAGCCGTCGCCCAGCTTCCCGATGTACATCCCGGGCCGCAACCGGATGTGATCCTTCCAGTCCAGCGACCTGATGCTGTCTTCGTTGTAGTTTAGAATTCCGTCGCTCATCCCTGTCCTTTAATTGCAGCTGCAAAAGTAACGGAGTTTGCCTTTCGCTGTAGCATCTCAGGCGATTTTTACCAACAATTGGAAGTTCAAAGCAACCTTGGATTTTTTTTGACAAATCTGCATTTGAAATGCAGATTTGTCAAAAAACTGTCAGTAAGGATAAACGATCTTCACCAGGGAGAGCCCTCTGGCTGGTACAGATGAACCTGCTTCACTTCGGTCTCTACTCTGAATAACACGCTCAATATCTGATACCTGCATCTTTCCGCGCCCGATATCGAACAAGGTACCCACCACAGCCCGCACCATGTTGCGCAAAAACCGGTTGGCGGTGATGGTAAACACCAGCTCCCCTTCATATTCCCGCCAGTAAGCTTCCTGCACGTCGCAGATAAAATTGCTCACATCGGTATGCACTTTCGAAAAGCACTGGAAATCGTGTACGCCAAAAAGATGTACGGCAGCATGGTTCATCGCCTCCACATCCAGCCTGCCCTGCCAGTACCACGCAAACCGCTCCTTAAACGGATCTTTCCGGGTAAGAATATGGTACTCGTACGTTCTCGATACGGCATCAAACCGGGCGTGGGCCTCAGGTGCTACTGCGAACAGGTCGTGAGCGGCAATATCTGAAGGGAGCAGGTTGTTCAACTTGTAGGTTGCCTGCAGGATGTCTGCCGCAGTTAGGGCCAGCGGC
>CAZJZF010000476.1:0-2537 GCA_964550385.1 uncultured Lentimicrobiaceae bacterium
GTTCATCAGGCAGCGGTTACCCCGCAGATTTTGCAGAGGGATTTCAAGGGAAGCCATACTATATTTGGTGCTGTGATGAATGGTGAGGATTTGAGGCTCACAGACCCCTCCTTTCCGGCTATCATTGTTGTAGGGAATGAAGCTGATGGGATTTCGGCTCCGATACTGTCGTTGTGCAAAAAAAAGGTGACGATTCCCGGTGGGATTCCCGGAGCACCGGGTGCTTCGGCCGAATCGCTGAACGCTGCCATCGCCACTGCCCTTATCTGTTATCATTTTACCGGATTATCTGCCGACGTTTATTGAACATAAGGCCTTTATAACTGTTTTCTCAAAAAACACTTCAATGGATTTTACCGTAATTCTCTTAGCCATCGTTCTTGTAGCTATTGCCTTTGTGGGCATTGCTATTAAAATGTTTTTCATCAAGGGGGCAGAATTTAAAAAGACCTGCGGGAGCAGTGTCGATCCCAAAACCGGCAAGCCAATGGCATGCAGCTGTAGTTCCAAAACCGAAGGAGAGGTTTCGCAGTGCGATAATTCTGAAAAAGTCTGATTTAGTTTTCCCGTTGTTCGAAGGGAATAGCACACGGATTGTGCGGATTTAACAGATGTTCACGGATTTTTTTATGTTCCCTGATTCCACACGAAGATAGCGGATTCCCATCATTCTACTAAGGTGGATGGTGGAATAAGATTTAGGTAGCAGAGATATCCCATCTGATTTGAACCTTAAATTGCAGTGCCTTTTCGCTCCCTTCGGCTACGCTTAGTGCCAAGCCTATGGCGTGGTCTTGGCTATCGCTCCGACATCGCCTACGGAGTGAAAAAATACTTGGAACATTACCCTTGAACCTTTTGAACGTGGAACGTTGAACCGCGCGAGAGTAGCGAGCGCCCTGACCCTGCAATGTCGGTCTAACGGGTTTCGCTTACCTCTTCTATCATCCCTTTGAGCCCTTCCGACATCCAGGTCTTGTCAACACCCGATTCGTCTGAATAGATGAAATAGGCATCAAGGTCGGGATGAGCTTTTAGAAATTCCTTTGACTTTTCGAGGCCTACCACCATGAAGGCGGTAGCCCAGGCATCGGCGAGGGTTGCATTGGGCCCTACAACAGTTGCACTCAGAAGCGAATGTTTTACCGGATAACCGGTTGAGGGATCGATCGTATGGCTGTATTTCACACCGTTCTCAACGTAGAACTTACGGTAGTTGCCAGAGGTTGCTACCCCTTTACCTCCCTTTACCGAGAGAATGGCCTGCAACGGCCTGTCCATAAGATTTTCGGGAACGCCACCCGACTCGTCGGGGAGCTCGATGCCAATGGTCCACGGAGACCCATCCGGCTTCTCCCCTTCCGCCACCAGCTCTCCTCCCACATCCACCAGAAAAGAGGTAATCTCTTTACTTCTCAGAAATTTTGCGATCAGATCGGCCGTATAGCCCTGGGCAATCGCATTGAAATTCAAAGTTATAGAATCATCTTCCCTGAGCAACTGCTGGTTTACAACAAAAACCTTCTGGTACCCGGAATGCTCCTTAAGGCGGGCAATTATTTCGGGTGTAATGGAATCGCGTTTGCTGAAACCCCATCCCCAGGCCTCGATCAACCCACCGATGGTACAGTCGAAGGCTCCTCCGGAAGCCTCAGACACCTGGCTGGCAATTTTAAAATTATCGTAGAAGATTTTGTCCACTGAGTCTGTTTCGTTCCGGTTGAGGCGGCTGATGAGGGAACTATCGATGTATACCGACACAGAAGCATCCACCTGGTTAAAAAGATCGGTTATCTCTGCAGTAAAATCACGCTGCTTGCCATCGAAATAGGTGATGGCGTAATAGGTACCCTGGGTCTTTCCGGTAAGTTTTACAGGACCAGCAGGTTGTTGTTTGCAGCCTAAAAGGGTTACCAGCAGCAACCCTGTAATAAAAACCGCCCGCAGGCTTTTAGCCGCCGAAGTCATCGAATGCGATATTTTGTTGTGGTACACCCAGGTTGTCGAGCATTTTAAATACGGCATCGTTCATCTGAGGCGGTCCGCAAAGGTAATAATCAATCTCTTCAGGTTCAGGGTGTTTATTCAGATATTCTTCCAAAATGATCTGATGGATGAACCCCTTGTACCCATTCCAATTGTCCTCGGGTTTGGGCTCCGAGAGGCCGATGTTGAATTTGAAATTGGGAAAATTCTTTTCGATGGCTTCAAACTCTTCCACATAGAAAAGTTCACGCAGCGATCTTCCGCCATACCAAAACGTTGCCTTGCGATTGGTTTTTTCTGTATGAAAAAGGTGGAAGATATGGGAACGCATGGGAGCCATGCCTGCCCCACCACCGATGAACATCATTTCGCGGTTGTTCTGTTTGATGAAGAACTCGCCGTAGGGTCCTGAAATCGTTACTTTATCTCCAGGTTTGCGAGAGAATACAAAGGACGAACAGATCCCCGGATTCACCTTCATAAAGGCATTGGTCTTGCGATCCCACGGGGGAGTAGCAATACGGATATTGAGCATAATGATATTCCCTTCG
>CAZJZF010000477.1:0-2528 GCA_964550385.1 uncultured Lentimicrobiaceae bacterium
GCCCCAATATGCTGATCCACGGCGACAACCTCCTCGCCCTCAAAGCCCTCGAACAAGATTACGCCGGAAAAGTGAAACGCATCTACATTGACCCTCCGTATAATACCGGGAATGCATTTGAACACTACGACGACGGAATCGAGCACAGTATGTGGCTGAATCTAATGTTCCCTCGCCTCACCATGCTGCGTAACCTGCTCAGCCATGATGGATCTATCTGGATTTCGATAGATGACGATGAATCTCATTACCTTAAAGTACTGTGTGACATGGTATTTGGTCGGCAGAATTTCATTAATAATGTAATTTGGGAAAAGAAATACTCACCGCAAAATGATGCTAAATGGTTGTCTGATAGCCATGATCACATATTGGTGTTTGCAAAAAACAAAGAAATATGGAGGCCAAATCTTTTACCTAGGACGGAGGAAATGGATAGTCGTTACAAAAATCCAGATCGGGATTATCGCGGCAATTGGAAAACCAGTGATTTATCTGCAAAAAGAATGACGCCAAAGGATATCTATGAGATAAAAACACCAAGCGGAAGAGTTGTTTTGCCCCCAAAAGGAAGAAGTTGGAGCGTGTCAAAAGAAAAATTCGAAGAGCTTGTCCAGGATGATAGAATTTGGTTTGGTGCAAAAATGCGTTCTGTTCCGCAGTTAAAACGATTCATTTCTGAAGTTAAAGATGGAGTAACAGCAATGACATTGTGGACATATCAGGAAGTTGGACATAACCAGGATGCAAAAAAGGAAGTTAAAGCATTCAACTCTGAAAATGTTTTTGCTACACCCAAACCAGAACGCCTAATTGAAAGAGTTATAACCCTTGCCTCCAATCCCGCTGATCTTGTCCTCGACTCCTTTTTAGGTTCCGGCACCACGGCGGCGGTAGCCCACAAGATGGGGCGTAGGTGGATCGGCATTGAGTTGGGCGAACATGCTAAAACCCACTGTTACCCCCGTTTGAAACAGGTGGTGGATGGGGAACAGGGGGGCATCAGCAAGGCAGTAAACTGGCAGGGTGGTGGCGGCTTCAAATTTTACACGCTGGCACCCAGCCTGCTGAAGGAGGATAAATTCGGCAACCTGGTTATCAGCAGGGAGTACAGCCCCGATATGCTGGCGGCAGCCATGACCAAGCATGAGGGTTTCAGGTACCAGCCCCATGAGTCCGTTTTCTGGAAGCAGGGACATTCGGGTGAACTCGATTTTATCTTTACCACCACACAATTTGTTACCCGCCCGTTTCTGGATGCCATTGCCGAAGAGATGCAGCCCGACGAGAGCCTTCTGGTGTGCTGCCTCCAGTTCGAAGCAGGTCTGGAGCATGCGTATCCCAACATCAACCTGCGGAAAATCCCACAGATGCTTCTGAACCGGTGCGAGTTTGGTAAGGAGGATTACAGTTTCAATATCATTCCCAGTCCGCTGGACGAACTTCGGCCACCGCTGGATCCCCGCATCACACCCCAACCCGACATGACTGCGCAGGAGCCTTCTAACCCCACCTTTGATTTGTTCAACCAACCCGAAGACTGAGCCATGAATCGCAACGCAAACTACATACGTAACCGACTGAGTCTTCGCCCCCCGCAGGAGGAGTCAATGCAGATCCTGGCTGAACTGTACGAAACGATGCAGCCTAAGTCAAACAAGCGGGTGGTGAGTCTGCCTGAACAACTTCAGAAGGTACATCAACTTTACCCTACCTGCACCGATTTCGAGCGTAACTTCCCCTCCATCTGCTTCGCCCTGGCAACGGGTGTTGGGAAAACACGGCTCATGGGAGCCTGCATCAGCTATCTCTATCTGGAATACGGCATCCGTAACTTCTTTGTACTGGCACCAAATCTCACCATCTACAACAAGCTGCTTGAAGACTTTGCCAATCCGCAGCATCCGAAATATGTGTTCAGGGGAATCGCCGATTTTGCACAGAACCCGCCACGCATCATCAATGGAGACAATTACCACCAGGCTTCAGGGCAGGAACTCTTCGACGGGATCAGAATCAACATTTTTAATATTTCCAAGATCAATTCCGAAACCCGTGGCGGTAAAGAGCCGCGCATTAAACGGATGTCGGAATACCTGGGCGATTCCTATTTCAACTACCTCACCGGTTTGGATGATCTGGTGATCTTGATGGATGAATCGCACCATTACCGCGCCGACCGTGGAATGACGGTGATCAATGAACTGGATCCCATCCTGGGGCTGGAATTCACAGCCACTCCCCAAACACAGACGGGAACCACCTATCAGAAATTTAAAAACGTTGTGTATGAATACAGTCTGGCCAAAGCCATCGCCGATGGATTTGTAAAGAAACCCGCAGTTGCCACACGGAAGGATTTCAACCCGGATCATTTCTCAGCCACCGAACTCGACCGGCTGAAACTTATGGATGGCGTTAGGATACACGAAGCCACCAAAGCAGAGTTGTCTATCTACGCCCGTGACTTGGAAGTAAATGAAATTAAACCCTTTATGCTGGTGGTTGCCACCGATACCCATCATGCC
>CAZJZF010000478.1:0-2527 GCA_964550385.1 uncultured Lentimicrobiaceae bacterium
TGCGTGGAGTATTTCCAACCAAGGTTTTGTTTTGCCCCGATCCATCCCTGATGTTCCCTGATGGCCATTTTTTCGAGCAATTTGCCCTGCGTTACCAATCTGTTGTAATTCACAGGATAGTACTGTCCGGCTTCGGTTTCGGGCACAATAAGCAATGAATACTCAGGCTTCAAAACATCCAATACCCGTTGGATTCTTCTTGCGGCTTCGATATTTTCGAACTTCAGATGGGCTGGCAGGCAATCATAATTTTTATGGTATTCCAGCTTCCATCCATCCTTATCGGCTATAGCCATCCAGTTCTCATGAATCTTTCGTGCAATCAGAAAAGCCTTGACCTCAATATCCGATAATTCATGCATGAGGCTGATAAAATCATCAGATACCAACATTTGTAAAATACTGATGGATGGCAGGGCAGCCCTGCTGAATCGTTTATTACGGGAGCTCCTGATACTGCAAAGTATTTTCTCCAGTGAACGTGAACCATAGGTAAACCTGCGGCATCGCAACAATGCATTGAGCAGCCCATTGTCGATCTGCAATGGTTCACCCTCCCCTATCCCCAATATGCTTCTAACAAACAAAGCCCGCCTGACCGGAAATTGTATATCTTCTTTGGCAAAAAGCACATTCCCATGTTCATCTTTAACCTGAACCCCATCCTCGTCGAGTAATTCCATGGGATTTGGTCCTAAAATATCGAGATACCCGTTGATCCGGCTTTTAAAATCCGGACCTTTTTTGAGAACAAAATCCTGATGTTGAAGGAGTTTATGTTGAAACCCCGAAATATCTAGTGGATTAGTGGAATCTGGTACTTCAGGCATCCTGATACCAAAGGACTGATAAGTATAGCTGGTAGCGCCCGCAAACACAAAAATGCATTTTCCAATCGGATGGGTTACCTGAGCCGACTGAAATTTACCATCCTGCATAGGGGCCAGAAGGTACTGGAGCCATCTGTATTGCTGGGAATCAAACTCGTCCCAGAACACCAGCGGAGTACTGCCTTCAAGAATTTTATCACGTACCTGATGAAAAGCGCCTTCGAGCTCCTCAATATCACTGAATTGTGAAAGGTTGAATTCAAGAAAAGGGAGATCCAAGGATTTTCCGAGCTGCTTTACAGCGAAGGATTTGCCGGAGCCTGGCATTCCAAAGACAGCTAAAGACAAAGGCTTCTCTGCCGTGCCGTTTTGAACATAATCCAAAATCAGATTCATGATATTCCTTAACGCTTCGATCTCTTTCCGATCGTAGGTAATCAGGTGTCCAACCCTCAGAAACGGAGTATTACAGAGCTCCCTGCTGCCGTATAATGCAAAGCGAAATGCAGTGTCGAAGAGTGGCTTATCCGCTCTTGTCTGATCATCTTTAGCATACCCGTGATGATAGTTTCCCTCGAGAATCGACCAGTTTCGATTAAGATACTCCCCTGGATCCTCCATCGTCTCATCCAGCATAGGAATGGGAACAAATGCTGAGGCAAAGTGACAGACAGGTTCTTGTATCTCGCCAGCGATATCAGAATAGGGAAAGCCGGGATCTTTCACATCAGAACCATGCCCCACCATTTTGAGACGACGCTGAGCAGACATTGCTCTGGTGATGGATGATTCAAGTTTAATATTTCCCTGATGATCGCTGTCTTCAATACAGCCATAAACGATTGCAGCAGTGAATACCGACATTAAACCAAAGACTTCTCCTTCAAGGCCGGCTGTTTTCTCCAACTCCCCTTCCAGATGCTCCGGATCAAAGATCAAACGACACTTCATTATCAAACCATCATTATCCAAAAGCATATATAAAGCCCCTTCAGATCCAAGACTGACAATTAGCCTGCGACAACGTAAAAGCTGTTTTATCTCATGGTTGCTCACCAACTCACTTGTAAGATCCAATGCGGTTCGCTCCCAGGATACACCCCTGGAAATCATAACGTTGTGTTTCCGCAACTCGTCTATCGATGTAATAATCGTCAGATTGTGTCTGTAATCATTGGTAAGTCTGCTAAATAGCTTACCCTTTGCCAAAGGATAGTTGGTCTTGAGTATGATTTGAGAAGAATCAAATGCTTCAGTCCTTTGTTCGTTGAATTTGCAATTCTTAAGGAAGGGTTCCCATGCAGCTTCATCATTTCTGAACCTGCTCCCTGCGTCATCAAACACCATAATATCAGGCATTTGATCAGGCAGATCCACGAAATCGCCATACCGAAAGTTTAGTGAACCATCAAGTGGTTTTGATGGTTCTTCAGTGACACCCCATCCAATCATCTCCGAAACTTTCCATACGGGTAACTTTCCCTTTCCGATAGGGTAAAAATTTCCTGGAACCACATACGGTTTAAATGTGTAAGAAGCATAGGCATGAAGGGATGTATCACGCAACAGTTCGTCACGTATGGTCTTTTTGAGTCCATAGCACAAACAATGCTTGGTATCATCAGAAGGGCTATTCACTTTTTCTCTTAGGACAGCCTCAATGACCCTGAATAATAACCTGGATCCGCCCTGTTCAT
>CAZJZF010000479.1:0-2525 GCA_964550385.1 uncultured Lentimicrobiaceae bacterium
AATATAGCTTTAATACTCTTCAGCCTGACAGTGGCAGGTCTGACGAACCCTTTTCTACAATTCGCTGTGCCGGGGTTTGAGTACTCAACAGGTTTGATGCTGATTTTGCAGACTCTCGTCGCAACTTCAGTCATTCTGGTATTCGGCGAATTTCTTCCGAAGATAATTTTCAGGGTGCACCCCAATGAGTTTCTCCATTTCTTTGCGGTTCCTACAGTGGTGTTTCATTATCTTTTTTATCCAGTAGCCCGTCTTTTTGTGGGTTTGTCGAAGGGCATGATGCGACTGTTTTTTAAAGCCGGGATGCAGGAGGAGCGTTACGCTTTCAGCCGCATTGATCTTGATAATTACCTGCTGGAATTGTCTAATGAGAATGAAGACAACAATGCGCTGGAGGATGAAATTCAGATGATTCAGAATGCAATGGACTTCAGATCGGTAAAGCTGAGGGAATGCATGATTCCAAGGACTGAAATTGTAGCTGTGGAAATGGGAGAACCTATTGAAATGCTGCAGGATATCCATGAATCCTCTGGCCATTCAAAGGTACTGGTATATGACGATAATATAGACAACATCGTTGGATATACCCACACGTTCGACCTTTTCAAAAGCCCCTCTTCCTTAAATGATATCCTAAGACCGGTATTGCTAGTCCCCGAATCGATGCTGGCCAATAAGGTGATGGAACTTTTAATCAAGGAGCGAAAAAGCGTTGGAGTAGTTGTGGATGAATTTGGAGGAACCGCTGGTATTATCACCCTTGAAGATGTGATTGAAGAAATTTTTGGAGAGATCAGGGATGAGTTTGACACCGATGATCTTTACGAAAAGCAGGTTTCTGATAACGAGTATATTTTTGAGGCAAGGCTGGAGATAAATTATCTGAATGAAACCTATGGCTTTGAACTGGAAGAGTCTGATGAATACAGCACGCTGGCTGGATATATATTACACCATCATGAAGATATTCCTGCCATCAACGAGGTCATAGAGCTGGGTACATACAGTTTTACGATACTGGATGCCAGTGAAACCAGGCTGATCCGTGTCAGAATGAAGGTGTTCGATTAGAATCGGGCCCGGCATTCAAACCTCTTTTTTATTTCAATTTCTTCATTACCTTTGCACCTCATTTTTCAAAACGACTCTTACTATGGCTATTATTGGCGAAATCAGAAAAAGGTCGACCCTCCTGCTGATCATCATCGGAGGTTCTTTGCTGATATTTATATGGCAGCTTGCCAAACCTGATAATGATCCGGGTCCAGGAGGGCGGCGCAATAAGATTGAACCTATGGCAGAGGTCTTTGGTACGGAAATTAATTACCGTGAATTTGAGTTTGAACTGCAGCGGCAGATCGAACTGCAGAAAGACCGCAATCCGGATTACTCCCCTTCGGGCATGGAGCTCTTCAATCTGCGTCAGCAGTTGTATCAGTCTAAGATCAAAGAGTATCTTTACCTTGAGCATTGTAAGGAACTTGGTATTGCCATCGACAACGAATACTCATCTGTACCCTCTATCAGTAGTTTAGAGTTTAGAGATATGCTGATGGGAAATGATCCGCATCCGGAAATCAAAAGGGCTTTCACCAATCCCCAGACAGGGCAGTTTGATGCTGCGCAAGTGAAACAGGTGCTCGATAACCAGGATCAGATGGATGTGATTCAGCGTCTGCAATGGAGCCTTTTCATCGAGGAGATCAAGAAAGAGAGGCTTGCCGAGAAGTATAAAAACCTGGTTACCAAGTCATTTTATTATCCTGCCGCTCTTGCGAAGCTTGCTTACCACGACGCGAAGGATGAAGTGTCATTCAGGTTTGTAGCCAAACGTTACGAAACCATCAATGACACCATTGTTACTGTTAGTGAAGAAGACTACAAGAAGTATTACGAAGAGCATAAAAAGGAGTATGACCGCGATGCCCAGGCTACAGTGAACTTTGCTATTTTTGAGGCCAAACCTTCTGCTTCTGATTTAGCTGCCATTCAAGATCGGTTTAATACTCTTTATGAAGGTTTTGTTGCATCTGAAGACCCCGCTGTTTTTGTGATGGCAAATTCCCATGACCGTTATGACAGCACCTGGTTCAAAAAAGGGATGCTCCCTCCGGCTCTTGATACAGCCCTTTTTAACCAACCGAAAGGATTTGTCTACGGACCTTTCACCGATGCCAACAAATACAATGCAGCTATGGTGGTGGATGCCATGGAGCGCCCCGATTCCATGAGAGCAAGCCACATCCTTATAGCTTACAAAGGAGCTGAAAGGGCTGATGAAAAGGTAACACGCACCAAAACCGAAGCCGAAGAAACCGCAGACAGCCTGCTTCAGGCAGTCAAATCAACCCCGGGACTCTTCGAAAGCCTTGCATCCAGTATCTCCGACGATGCTTTCGCGCGCACAACGCAGGGAGACCTTAAATGGTTCAACGAAAACTCAATGGCACGCCCCTTCTCGGATGCATGCCTGGCAAACGATGTGGGAGAGATCGTTCTCACCGAAACTTCATTCGGATACC